>CAYQTN010000134.1:0-1659 GCA_964420445.1 uncultured Candidatus Saccharibacteria bacterium | reverse complement strand
AGGTTTGTTATCCATATCGTTTTTCCTTTCGTTTTGAAATTGATATTTAGATTTTCTTTAAGATTGCGGGGATGCGCTGGAAGTCATCCAGTAATGTCTGCCGCAAACCGCCGTTGTATAAAGCGGCTGCGGGATGAAAGAGAGGTAAATAGACCTCTCCATTATAGCGCTTTGGTGCCCCGTGCACCTGGCTGATTTTCAGCCCTGGCAGTAGCACATCCATGCTGTGCCTGCCAAGGGTGACAATCAATTTGGGCTTGATAACCGCCAGTTGCCTGGTAAGAAACGGCAGAAACGCCGTTTTCTCTTCGGGCAACGGGTCGCGGTTGTTGGGCGGCCGGTATTTGACGATGTTCGTAATGTAAATGTCCTTACGGTCCAGGCCGATAGAGTTCAGCATCTCTTGCAAGAACTTGCCCGCTGCGCCGACAAACGGCAGGCCTGTTTCGTCTTCTTTTTTACCTGGCGCCTCGCCGATGAAAACAATGTCTGCATCGGCGTTGCCGTCACCGAACACGAGCTGCGTGGCCGTCTTGGCCAAATCGGGGCAGACATTGCTTTTCAGTATGTCTGCCCGTATCTGGTCGAGCGCGGCTTGCTTATCGTGTGCACTCACGCGTGCGTTTCCTATCTACTTTTTAGCTTCGCGAGCGGCTTGTTTCATGCTGAGATTCAAACGTCCACGCTCATCGACAGCGACTAATTTTACGGTCACAAGCTGGCCTTCTTTCAAGACATCACTCGGCCTGTCAATGCGCTCTTCGGATATCTCAGAAACATGCACCAGACCATCCTTGCCCGGCAGGATATTTACGAACGCGCCGAAGTCGAGCAAGCTGACAACCGGAACGTTCTCGTAGATAGTGCCTACTTCGGGTTCGTCGGTTATGCCCTTGACCCACTTGATAGCAGCGTCAATCTTGGCTTTGTCCGGGCTGGCAATCATTACCGTGCCGTCATCTTTGATGTCGATTTCGGTGCCGGTCTCGGCAGTAATTCTTTGAATCATTTCGCCGCCCTTACCAATAACTTCACGAATCTTGTCAGGGTTAATCATGATGGATTCGACGCGTGGCGCGTACGGGCTCATCTCTTTATTTGGTTCGGCGATGGTCGATATCATGTGTTCCAAGATGTGCGCGCGGCCTTTTTTACCCTCCATCAACGCATCTTTCAGCGTACTGACAGGTAGGCCGTGGACTTTCATGTCCATCTGCAACGCCGTAATGCCCTTTGCGGTACCGGCGACCTTAAAGTCCATATCACCAGCAAAATCCTCGGCGTCGGCGATATCGCTCAATATCATAGTGGTCTTGCCGTCGGTCATAAGACCCATGGCGATACCGGAAACGGGAGCCTTCAGCGGTACGCCGGCGTCCATAAGAGCCAAGACGCTTGAGCAGGTCGCGGCCATTGAAGTCGAGCCATTCTGGCTCATAATTTCGGTGACAGAACGGATAGCGTACGGGAATTCAGCTTCAGTTGGCAGTACGGCGGTTATGGCGCGTTCCGCAAGGTAGCCGTGGCCGATTTCTCGGCGGCCGGGAGAGCCAAGGCGCTTTACTTCACCAACCGTATAACCGGGAGCGTTGTAGTGGTGCATGTAGCGGCGTTCGCCTTCACGTTCCATGGTGTCAACCAATTGAGCGTAGCTTAACG
>CAYQTN010000133.1:0-1793 GCA_964420445.1 uncultured Candidatus Saccharibacteria bacterium | reverse complement strand
GGTCACTAATGAGCAGTGAGCTAAAAGTCACAGAAGCTTCTATCCCCGGCTTTTACGTTATAGACCTTGTCGTGCACGGCGACAACCGCGGCTGGTTTAAAGAGAATTACCAAAAAGCCAAGATGGAGGCTTTGGGCCTACCGGCGTTCGAGGTGGTCCAAAATAACTTTTCGTTCAATAAAGAGCGCGGCGTTACGCGCGGCCTGCACGCCGAGCCGTGGGAGAAATTCATTTCCGTTGCCAACGGCAAAGTTTTTATTCACTATAGAAATCACACCCGACATCGCCGTCTTCGTACCTCGCGGCGTTGCCAACGGCTACCAGACACTTGAAGAAAACGTTACCTACACCTACTTGGTTAACGAGCACTGGTCACCGGAAAGCAAGTATACGTTTGTAAACCAGTTCGATCCTGCCATCGGTATTGAATGGCCGATTCCTGAAGCCCAAGCAATCGTATCCGACAAAGACAAATCCCATCCGCTCCTCAAAGACGTAATCCCTATGGAGGTTTAGTTATGGATGGTTCGAAGATATTCATTGTGGGGGCTGGCGGGCAATTAGGTACCGCACTCAGACAAAAGTATCCAAACGCGAAGTTTGCCGATGTCGGCGAGCTCGATATCACCAACAAAGAATCCGTAGCATCATTTGACTGGTCAAATATCGATGTACTCATCAATGCGGCCGCCTACACCAACGTCGACGGTGCCGAGACACCCGAGGGCCGCGTGGCTGCCTGGAGCGTCAATGCCGATGCCGTTGCCAACCTCGTGTCGGTTGCCGCTCAACACGACATGACATTGGTACATATCTCGACCGACTATGTGTTTGACGGCACCAATACTAATCATCCGGAAGATGAAACCTTCTCACCTTTAAGTGTTTACGGAGCCACCAAGGCAGCCGGAGATATTGCCGTGTCACTCGCGCCCAAGTTTTACATCTTACGTTCTAGTTGGGTTATCGGCGAAGGCAAAAACTTTGTCCGTACTATGTTAGAACTTGGCAAAAAGGGTGTAGATCCAAGCGTCGTAAGCGACCAGATCGGCCGCCTGACATTTACATCAGAGCTTGTCCGTGCCGTCGACCACTTGCTTCAAAAAGAAGCACCTTTTGGTACGTATAACGTGACTAACTCCGGTGATTCAGTCAGCTGGGCAGATATTGCACGCGAGGCATTCACGCTGGCCGGCTATGACAGCACGGTCATCGGTATCACAACTGCCGACTATTACGCCGGCAAGGAAGGTGTTGCGCATCGCCCACTTCAGAGCACGCTAGACCTTAGTAAAATTCAGACCACCGATTTTGAGTCGCGCGACTGGCGTGATGATTTGAAGGATTATATCCACAAAGAAAATAGCTGATACTTCTCCTTGTTGAGAAGTATCCAAGAAACACCGGGCCGAATTATCCTGTGGGTAGCGCCTTGTCAAAGCCGACAATGGCCACGACAACTCGCTTCGCTCAAACACGCCGTGTCCTGATATTGTCGTTTTGACGCCACTCCGCCATGAGGATAATTCATGCCCGGAGCCCGGCTGCTGGTTGCTCTGGGTCTGGGCATCGTCTTTTGCCCTTGATGGGCATACGAAATGTTTCCTGATTCGGATGTTTGTCAAAAGTACAATTTGTGGCACGTGGGTGTTTGAGGGTTTTTCCTTCATTAAGAAAAATGGAAAAGAAAAGCCCGAGTTACGCGTGCCATTGTAGCTTTTGACAACAAGCCGAGTAGCGGAACATTTTGGCCCAGAGGTTCTTTGCATACTTTCTTGACGGCCAAGAAAGTA
>CAYQTN010000132.1:0-1839 GCA_964420445.1 uncultured Candidatus Saccharibacteria bacterium | reverse complement strand
CGTGGTGGGCGACACCCCGGCGTCCTGAGCCACATCGTGGATTGTTGCCATTTCACCCCCGCTCGCGAGGCTAAGCTAGAAAGGGAAAACGCTTTAGTAAAGCGGTTTCGTAGCCGCTTTCCCGCGTTCGATGGGTCGTGTCGCCGGCAACCTGACGACCACCTCCAGCCCGCCTTCCGCTGCCCGCGCAAAGCTCATCGTGCCGGCATTGGCAAAAGTTATGCGTGACAAAGAAGAGTTAGCCGAAGTTGAAGTAACCAACCTCAAGCGCGGTCCGCAGGATGCCAAAGAAGTTCTCGAGGGCGAAATGTGCGGCTTGAGCTTTACTAGCAAGTCACGTGTCGACATTCAAGAGGGCGACACAATCGAGTTCTTCACAAGGGAACTCAAAGCCCGAAGCCTGTAAGTCTTACGCCTCTACGTGGTAGAATAAACGTACTAACGGTAGGAGTACGACGTGTTTAAGCTCGACAACGATTTCTTAGTAAGCCTCGGACTTGGCACATTGCCCGTTGAGGAAAAGAATAAACTGCTCCAGACCATCTATGAGCGGCTAGAGTTAAATGTTGGCATGCGTCTTGCCGAGCGCATGACAGACGCACAGCTGGATGAATTCGAAGCTTTTATAGATAAAAATGATGAAACCGGCGCCTTGCACTGGCTTGAGACGAACTTCCCAAACTACAAAGACGTCGTTGCCGAAGAGCTTGAGAAGCTGAAGACCGAAGTCTCCGCTGTCGCTCCGCAGATACTGTCTGCCGCCCAAGCCGCTCCTGCGGCACCGGCCGCTGACGGCTCACAGGCTGCGCCTTCACCATTTATGAATCCTGCCGCTCCGGCTCAGCCCCAAAGCACGCCTGCAACAGATGCGAACCAACCCCCAGCCTCTCAGCCGACAGCACCTTGGGATGCTCCGCAACAACAGTCATTCCCGTCACAGCCGCCTGCCGGCGACACGCCAAACCAGCAGCCGCCTGCGGGCTTTTCTTCGCAGCAGTAGTTATAGCGATTCTATACGATTACGATAACCGGCTAAAAATGCCCCGGCCGTCATTGTGCTTTTACCAGCCGGTTTAATCTCAAGTACTTCAAGACTGCCTTCTGCGCAGCCGATATAAAGGCGCTTATCCTGCACCGACATCTTGCCGGATTTCAGGTCTATTGTGGTGGCTGACGCTTGAGTAATTATTACATCAATGTCTGCCAGTTTTGTGCTGCTTTTTGGCCATTCTGCGAACGCTCGTATCTGTCTTTCGAGCTCAATAGCTGATTTATGAAAATCTAAAATTCCGTCTTGCTTGGTAAGCTTGCGCGAGTAAGAAACCTGTCTGCCGGTCGCCGATTGTTCTTGCAGCTCGCGGTTGCCGGCTAGGTATTCGGGCAGTTCGCGGACAAGCAACTCATGGCTGAGTACAATCAGTTTTTCGGTGAGTACCGGCGTGGTGATGTCTTTACTGAGTGTCATCTCACCAAAAGCGAGCAGTGGCCCTTCGTCCATAGCCTCAACCAGCAGCATGAGGCTGACGCCCGTGCTGGGCTGACCGGACAGAACGGCAAAGGTGATGGGATCAGCCCCGCGCCACTCTGGCAACAGCGAGAAATGAGCGTTTACGATACCTTTCGGGAAGTAATCAATCACGTCTTGGCCCACAATAATGCCGAAATCAATCAGTACGGCGGCATCGGTCTGAAACGGGGTTGTCGTGATAAGCTCGGACAGTTCTTTGCGGTTACGCACTTCGTGGATGGCAAGACCTAAACGCTCGGCAGCAGAGATAACAGGGAAGTCGCCGCGGTGGTGCTCGGGTTTGGGCTTGGTTACAACGGCGGTTACGGTAA
>CAYQTN010000131.1:0-1880 GCA_964420445.1 uncultured Candidatus Saccharibacteria bacterium | reverse complement strand
TGGGTACTTTTAGTTACGCGGCGCTGATGAAACGCGAAGGCTTCCCGAATGTAAATATTCCACTTGTCTTTGTAGGCGGCGCCTACTTTGTTAACGATGCTTCACGTGTTGATGAAGAAGTAGCCAAACCACTTTCCGATTTGGCACAGCAGCGAGACGATATTAACGCTGTTCAGACTCAGAGCGGCGGGAACTTCTTTACGGTAGTTGTGAGTTTCAAGGAAGGAACGGATGCCCAGGCTGCTGCCGAACAGCTGGAGTCCGAGGTTGAAGCGAGCGGACTCTTACCTCAGGGTGTAGTGGCTCAATACAACGTGCCGTATTTTGGTGCGACCGGCGGCGATGCCGACAAGCTTGACTTGGCAATTTCTTTCTATAAGGATGATGAACCGGTGCCTCTTGCCGAGCTGACGAGGAAAGCCGAAACGGCCGCAACATGGCTTGAAGAACGGAACTTTGCGGATGTCGCTGACGTATTTGTAAAGAACCCGTTTGAGCAGACGGTCAATCCGGCCAATGGACAACAGGTAACCGTCCAGCGTAATTTTGACCGCTACGGCGTGCGTGAAAACGGCGAAACAACATACCATGACTCGGTCATTATCGGTGTTTCTGCTAAAGACGGCTTTGATGTCATAACGCTCGACGAAGAAGTGGCCACCGCACTTGAGGAACTTGAAGCCAGCGACGAGTTCGATGGCTATAGGGCCAGTATCAGTGCCAGCTTTGCGCCTAACATAGAAGAGAACATTTCGGAGCTCCAGAAGTCACTGCTTGAAGGTCTTCTAGCGGTACTGGTTGTCGGGTCAATCGTGATTGCTATCAGAGCGTCCATTATTACGGTCGTCGCGATGATTACGGTCGTTGCGATAACACTTGGCCTACTTTATAGCATTGGCTACACGCTCAATGTCATTACGCTCTTCGCGCTGATTTTGGCGTTAGCGCTTATTGTTGACGACACCATTATTATGGTCGAGGCTGTAGACGCGGCTAGGCACAGGCATAAAGACCGCCGTAAAGCCGTTCAAGAAGCCACACGCAAAGTCTCACGAGCCATGGTTGCGGCAACGGCCACTGCCGCATTAAGTTTCACCCCACTCTTGTTTGTTGGCGGCGTGCTAGGTACGTTTATCCGCGCCATACCGATAACAATCATATCCTCGCTGATTATCAGCCTATTTGTGGCTTTGATATTCATACCGTTCTTGGCGCGCTACTTGCTGCTTGGCAAAAAACAGATGGGTAAAAAAGGAGTCGTAGAAGTTGCGGCTGGTTTTGAGGCCAAGGTGGCAGAGTTTGTGACCCGCCCGATGATTTGGGCACGACACTCGACCAAAAAGCTCTTTTTGGTAGGCTCAATTGCCGTATTCATCGGCTCTGGGTTTATTTTTGCCGGGCTATTCATCGGCCGTAACGTCGACTTCAATATTTTCCCACCAACCAAAGATACCAACGGCGTGACGCTAAGTATGACCTTTCCGCCGAACTTGAGTATTGAGCAAGCCGAGGCGATTGCCGCCGAGGCCGATGAGCTTGCGGCCAGAGAACTTGGCGACAATTATGTCGAAGGTTCGTATTTCTCGACAGGCTCGGATTCCGGCGCCAACCAGCAGATTAAAATCATTTCTTACAGCAAGCGTGACGTACGATCACCCGAACTGGTCGAGAAGCTGCAAAAGACATTCGACACCGAATTTGATAAGGCCCAGGTTACTGTCGGGCAGATAGACGTTGGTCCTCCAGCCTCTGACTTCATTGTGCAGGTAAATGCCGAAGAACGTACCGAGGCGTTTACGGCCGCTGAAGATCTGAAGGCGTTCTTAGAGGGCACGGAACTGCGCCGGCCGAACGGTACAACCGCCCGCCTAGTTAATGTG
>CAYQTN010000130.1:0-1885 GCA_964420445.1 uncultured Candidatus Saccharibacteria bacterium | reverse complement strand
GTTCCAAAAGCTCCAGTTCTGAACATAGAACAAATCGAGCTTACGGCGCTCTTCGAACGGAATGTCACGGCGGCCAGAAATGACGGCCAGACCAGTTAGGCCGGTTTTAACACTGAGAATCAAGCTCCTCTTGTCGTACTTGTCCAGTTCAAACGGCTCGAGGGCGCGTGGGCCGACGAGGCTTAAATCACCCTTAACCACGTTAAATAACTGCGGCAACTCATCTAGGCTGGTCTTGCGAAGAAAGCGGCCAAGACGGGAGATGCGCGGGTCTTTCTCTAGGAAGTCCCCGTTCTGACGGTACTTTTTGGCAAGTTCCGGCTTGCCCATTTTGGCAAAGCCTTCCTCTGGCGACATACGATTGTAGGCATGCTTTTGGGTACGGAACTTGTAGATTTTTATCTTAGAGCCAAAACGGGACAGCCTGGTCTGGCTGAAGATTGGATCCCAATGGTCGAACAAATAGAACAGACTGATAACGAGCATAATTGGCAGCGCCAAGAGGAGCATGATGCTTCCGACGACAATATCGAACAGACGCTTGACGATACGACCCCAGCCGACGAGAGCGGTTTGGTGTACAGCGATGACCGGAATTGAATAGAACAAATCAACGTCGATATTACCGGCAAACAATTCGCTGTTGCCCGGAACAAACCGGTAAGCGATGTGGTTTTGCTGGGCGAAGGTCAGTATCTCGCTGTTCCGAGGCGGCTCGGCGTACAACTCAGTCTGGATAATGCTGTGGATGCCGATATCTTCGAGCGCTTTAATGGCCGAGGCAAACGTCGCATAGTGCGCGTAGCCCTGTTTCTTGCTGCCGCCTACGACACCAACCACCCG
The DNA here is from genome assembly GCA_964420445.1 of uncultured Candidatus Saccharibacteria bacterium. Classification (GTDB taxonomy): domain Bacteria; phylum Patescibacteriota; class Saccharimonadia; order Saccharimonadales; family JACDBH01; genus CAYQTN01. The sequence continues at coordinate 1,042 of CAYQTN010000130.1, read as the reverse complement.
GTAGCCTGTGGTTTCGGTTTTGGCTATCGATTCAATAAATTCCTGCGTAATAGCAGTATCGCCGACAATCAAAACGTTATTTACGCCGACACCGTAGCTAAACAAACTGCGCCGGAGTGCCCGAGAGATTGTACGGAACAACAGCACCAATGCGAATGCCAGCCCGAATCCATAGACCGGCACGAGCCGGGCAGGAAAGATATTGGAGTTCGAGACATATTCGTAGCCAATGGCGAGCAAGATGCCTACGAACGAACCAACCAGTAGGCGGCCGAACTCCGAGAAGCGATTTTCATAGACGTTGCGGTTATATAGGCCGAGCAAGCCGAAGATAATCAGCCAAAAGGGGATGATGACCAAAAAAGCGCGGAGGTACTCTGCAGCCGTAATTTGGGCGACAAGCGGCCGTGGGTCTAGGGTGACGCGTAAGACGTAGGCAGCGACAAATGCCGCGACCAGCGCCAAGAAATCACCCACAACCAGAAAGAAACCATATACGAGCGAGGCATTATTCTTCATAAGTAATCTGTATACTAACTATAACACCTATGAAGCAAAAAACACCCGCACCCAACACCTTGATACTACGGTGGCTTCGCGCCGGAATTATCGCGTTGCTGCTATTGATTCCATTGCACGCACCACTGACAGTGTGGATTTCGTCACTGGGGTTGCCGTACGAAACAGTCCGGCTGTGGAAAGAGTTGTTGCTTGTGATTCTGACCGGGCTAGCAGTAGTCTACTTGCTGAATAACCGGAAACTCTTAGTCGAGCTTAGCCGTGATTGGCTGGTCAGGCTTCTTGTAGCCTTTGGCGTCCTGGCCGGCCTGAATGCCGTGATTGTCTTGCTGCTCGGGACAGTGAGCCCGAAGGCGGTCGGCTTTGGCCTGATAGTTGATACGCGGATGATACTGTTCTTGCTTGTAGTTATGGTCGCTATAAAAGCCGGTAGTCGTGTGCCTGTGCCGCGGCTGATTATATTGCCGGCCATTGTTGTGGTTGGGTTCGGTCTGATGCAGATGTCGGTATTGCCACCAGATGT
>CAYQTN010000129.1:0-1899 GCA_964420445.1 uncultured Candidatus Saccharibacteria bacterium | reverse complement strand
AAGATCGGCTAAAAGCCGGTGTCCGCCATGAGTTCGGCCGTTTCTGGGGCCGATTCGGCCACCCCAGCCAAGTCACCGAGCGCAACAAAAAACGCCGGGAGCTCGAAAGTATCGTAGACGGATATCACAAGTTGGTAAGCAACGAGAACCGTGAGTCCGGTACGCGCACGTTTGAAGCGCTACGCACCAAAGACGACCGTAGCCAGCTTGGCACGCGCGAACGCATGCAGGCCATCAGCGGTGATCCACGAGCCGGCTTTTTGCCCGTTACCCACAACGAGAAAAATATGGTGCTGGCATTTCTTGATTATCAGGACAATCCAAAGTATCAGCTGGGAATCAAAAACCAGCTGCTAGAAATTGCCAACTCGCACCTGCGCAAATACGGCATGGTAGGGCAGCGCTACGCGCAAGAAGCGCCCATCAGTATCACGCATGAACTAGCTGACATGCTTCGTAACGCTCGCACCCAGTTGGCGGTACTCCGAGACCTCGAAGCTCGTATCCAAGACTGTCCCAATCCGCACGTAACGCTGGCCGAAGAAATCGGCGATACGCACCCGGGTTACGCTCCGCTAGTGCGCTATCTTGATTTGAAGGAACTGCACGACACTGGCTTCGTCGCCGGCCTTAAGCGCGATCCTTTGCGTACCTATCGCAACGAATCAATCGTTGAGCCGGAGCTAAAAGAAGAGAAAAACAAAGTTCACGAAGACCCCTACACCCGCACCGAGCTGCGACCAGAGTTTAAGAAGCGGATTGCCGCCAAGCCTAAGCAGCTGACCATCGGCAGTATGCGCCGGCCAATCAGTGATGCTATCGCCAACGAAGAAAAGCGCGCCTACTACATGGAAGCTCGCCTGCGTGAACTGGGCGAAGACTCTGAAACGCAGCTGCTTAGCCGCGCCGGTAAAGTAGCGCGCTTCATGCTACAAAAGTTGGCAGGGTAAAATAGACGATATGTTTGATACGCTGCCGAAGCCTTTTTTTGTGCTTGCTCCCATGGACGATGTGACCGACACGGTCTTTCGGCAAATGGTGCACGCCGATGCACCTGCAGACCTGTACTTTACGGAGTTCGTGAACGTCGATGGCCTGATGAGCCCCGGGCGCCCTAAACTTATGAGAAAATTGCGCTTTGCTGATAATGAAGGGCCGCTTGTTGCCCAGTTGTGGGGTCTGAAGCCAGAGAATTTTGAGGCCATAGCTCGGCAAATAGCCGATGGCACTATCGCGCGCGAGCTTGGCCTGCCAGCAGGCGTGAACTACGTGGGCATAGACATCAACATGGGTTGTCCCGCAAAGAGCGAGGTTCAAAACGGTGCTTGTTCGGCGCTTATAAAAAACCGGCCGCTGGCGAAGGCAATCATTGAGGCTACTAAAAAAGGTGCGGGCAGTATGCCGGTGAGCGTAAAAACACGGCTTGGCTTTACCGACATAGATCTCAGCTGGCACGAGTTTTTACTCGGCTTTGGTTTGAGTATGCTGACAGTGCACTGGCGTACCCGCAAAGAAATGAGTAAAGTTCCGGCACATTGGGAATACGCAGAAGCACTCGTCAAAATGCGCGACAAAATTGCAAAAAACACGTTGCTTGTCGGTAACGGTGATGTTGAAACAAGGGCACATGGCGAAGAGCTGGCCACCCGTTATGGGCTGGACGGCATTATGATTGGCCGTGGGGTGTTTCACGATCCGTTTGTGTTCGCCAAAGCCAGCAACTGGGCAGATGTACCCAAAGAGCAACGTATAGACTTGTACCGCCGCCATGTCCAGCTATTCGCCGATACCTGGCAGCCGGGTGAGCGTGCCATTCATACGCTTAATAAATTCTGCAAAGTTTATATCAACGGTTTCGACGGCGCCAAAGAACAGCGCGAGCAACTGATGGCCGCCGAA
>CAYQTN010000128.1:0-1962 GCA_964420445.1 uncultured Candidatus Saccharibacteria bacterium | reverse complement strand
CTGCCCGCCGAGGCTATTAATGGCAATGAGCTTGCGGTGGCGGCCAAACGGTTCGGCTTTACTGACGTTGTGGTCGTGCCAGAAGTGGGTGAAGCGTTCAACCGGCTAGCCTCGCAAGCTCCGAAGCGTATGCTTGTTACCGGCTCATTCTATCTGCTAGGCCAACTGCGTGATATTCATAAAGAACTGAAATGACACGCAGTATTAAACTGATTGCGGCTATAGACGAAGACCGCGGGTTATCGCGCGAGGGTGTTATCCCATGGGATTTACCCACTGACCGCGCCTATTTTCGTGCCCACGTCCGAGACAAAACGGTACTAATGGGTTGGAAAACCTACATTGATAACGGAAAAATATCATTCGGAGCCAAGCGCGTACTATTGCAGAGTGAAAGACAAGAAGATGTTGCAGGCGTGGAGGTGGTAACGGATCTGGGCGGATTATTGAATGCGTATAACGGGGAGCTATGGATTATTGGTGGTGGCGCGACATTCGCCGCATGTCTACCGTACGCCGATGAGCTTTATTTGACCCGAGTAGCGGGCAAGTATGCGTGCGACGTAGTCTTTCCTGCATTTGAGCAAACTTCTACATTGGCTGACGAAGCTCCGCAAGAGGAGCAAAACGGGATAGGGTTTCGATTTCAGCGTTGGCAAGCTAATCGAGTATAGCTGTCGCCAGGCCGAGAAACACCAAGAACCCAAGGACGTCTGTTGCAGTCGTGATGAAAATAGTTGCAGACGCCGCCGGGTCTTTGCCGAGCTTCGACATAATAAGCGGCACCAAAGTACCGAAGAAGGCAGCAACCAGCAGGTTGATTATCATCGCCATCGCCAGTATGAGGGCGATTTTGATATCGCCATTAACCAAGATGACCACTACGGCAACAAGAATGCCGTTAATAATACCGTTAACCATACCGGCACCCATTTCATTGCGGAGTGTTCGCCAGGCCGTCTTGAGCTCAATCTGCTTTAACGCGATACCTCGTACTAGTACGGCCAGCGTCTGAGTGGCGGCGTTACCGCCCATGCCAGCGACAATTGGCATGTACACCGCAAGTAGTACGTACGCGGATAATGTTTCCTCGAACTGGCTGACGACAAAAGATGCTAAGAATGCGGTGCCAAGGTTAATGATGAGCCAACGGTAGCGGTTTCTTACCTTAAATCTTGCCGAGTCTGAAACACTTTCTTCGGCATGAATACCGGCGAAGTCGTACAGGCTTGAAGCTTCAGAAGCTTGAATGAGCTTTAAGACATCGTCTGAATATATGATGCCAATGACAGCATCAGAATCATTCAGTACGGCAACCTTGGCATGGGGGTGAGTCGTAAACATATCCATGACCTGGTTATGCGTCGCAGCATAAGATATTGCGGGAATCCGTTTCACATATTTTTCAATCAATTCAGTCTTGCGGGCAAAGCCGAGTTCATGGCCGGGTAGGAAACCCGCGAGCTTACCATCTTCTTTCATAGCTAATATAACGGGTGGCCGGCCGGTGCGTTTCTCGTGTTGCTTAAACTGTTTCGCGACACTGGCGATATTGTCGTTCACGCTTGCTTGCACGTAGTCCAGTGTCATCAGCCCGGCCGCGGTCTCGGCATCGAATTCGAGCAGGGTCGAGATAGAATCTTTCAGGTCTTGGCTAAGCAGCAAGAGCACGCTCTCGCGTTTCTTTTTGCCCAAGATCTGTAGGATGTCGGTTGCGTCATCCGGGTCGACAGATTGTAAAATTTCCGCGACGTCCTCGTCCGGTACCCGCATAAGAATGTCGCGTTTTACGCTGCGCGTCACCGAGTTAAGCAGATCTATACGCTTGTCGACCGCTAGCTCTAAGAACACCTCGGTACGTTTGTCCTTACGGAACAGTACATCGGCGAGCATGACGGGGCTAACAGCTACGTTAAGAGACTTCGGGATTTTAATATCCGTCAGTTTCATATCGGTAATTTT
>CAYQTN010000127.1:0-1980 GCA_964420445.1 uncultured Candidatus Saccharibacteria bacterium | reverse complement strand
GCAACCTGCTACAGATATTAGCTCTGTTCACAGAACGAAGCTTGGATGAAGTCGGCAAAGAATGGGAAGGCAAAGAACGCTACGGCGAACTTAAAACTGCCGTGTCAGACGCCACCATGGCCTTCCTGCTTCGTATCCAGACCAAGCTCGCTGAAGTAGACGATAGCGTGCTTATCGCCAAGCTGGAGGCTTCTGAGGCAGTTATGCGTGAACAAGCTGGCAATACACTGTTAAACGTTCAAAAGGCCGTCGGGCTTCGCTAGCAGTTAAAGATGTATATCATACACGTCACCGAAGAACTGGCCGGCAAGCGGACAGACAAGCTGTTAGCAGAGCAACTGCCCCAGTTCCCACGTGCCGCACTACAAAAGCTATTCGATAAACAGCTGATCCACCTAAACGGCCATGAAACAAAGCCTGGCATTAAAGTACGCATAGGCGACAAGCTGGCAGCAGATTTATCACCGCTCGATATTAAAATTGCCGACATTGATCTGCCAATACTATACGAAGACGATGATGTACTAGTGGTTAATAAGCCGACTGGGGTCATCTCGCACGCCAGAGGCAAGTTTTTTGACGAGCCGTCGGTCGCGTCTTTCGTCAGACAGATTACTGCGCAAAAGGGTGAACGTGCTGGCATTGTCCACCGCCTCGACAGGGCTACCAGCGGCGTCATGGTTACCGCTAAAAACCAGGAGACACTAAGCTGGTTGCAACAGCAGTTTTCAGCCCGGAAAGTACGAAAGACTTACATGGCCGTTATTGAAGGTGCCATGCCCAGCGCGGATGGCATTATAGATATGCCCATAGGGCGCAATCTCAAAAAACCGCAGACGTTCCACGTTACCGAGCTCGGCAAGCAAGCATTAACGCATTACACGACGTTGCGTAATGAACAAGGTCTGTCACTACTCGAATTACGGCCTGAGACAGGCAGGACCCACCAGCTACGTGTGCACTTGAGTGAACTAAAGCACCCGATTGTCGGAGATACACTCTATAACGGCAAGCCGTGTGAGCGCCTTATGTTACATGCCACAAGCTTGGAAATTACGCTACCCAACAAAGAAAGGGCTGTCTTTACGGCACCGCTTCCTGAAGAATTTGAGGAGGTGTTTCATGCCAGCTGAGTTTCCAATACACCCTAAAAACCGTGCGGACCTTGATCGGATAATCCAAAGTGGTTCCCACGGCATTATAATCAGCGGTGGAGCCGGCTACGGTGTGGCATCTATCGCTCGGCAACTGGCGGCCGACATGCTGCACATACCCATCCACAAAGTAGCTACTCATGCCTATTACCAGGAAATACTGCCTGACGGCCAGGCAATTCCTATCGAATCAATCCGTAGTCTGCAACAATTCCTAAAACTAAAAGTGCCTTCCAGTGAAGGCGTGAACAGGGTAGTGCTAATAGATTCTGCACATTTAATGAAAAGCGAGGCCCAAAACGCGCTACTAAAAACCCTTGAGGAACCACCGGCTGGCACGGTTATCATACTGTGCCTGCAGTCTTCGGAAAGCTTGCTCCCAACTGTTCGTTCTCGCATGCACACAATCGAACTACTGCCTATTAGCCGGGCGCAGGCAAGTGATTATATAGAATCGCAAAGGCTACATGCCGACAAGCTCGATATGGCGTATGCATTGTCGCAGGGCGAACCGCAGCTGCTAGTGACGCTACTAAGAGAAGAAACTCACGAACTACATCAGCATATTGCTACTGCCAAAGAACTAATTGCCGAACCGCCCGCCCGCCGGCTTTTACGGAGCGAAGAGCTTAGTAAAGACAAGGATGCATTGCGGGAACTATTGAGCGGTTTCGGAAGAATTGCTCACGCGGCCCTTGTTAGTGCCAGCACCAGAGATGACATGAAAGCAATTAGTCGTTGGCACCGGATTGAAGAACAAGTCATAAGCGCCCAGAACGCTCTCCGCAAAAACGCCAACACCAAACTGTTGCTAGACGACCTGTTT
>CAYQTN010000126.1:1700-1992 GCA_964420445.1 uncultured Candidatus Saccharibacteria bacterium | reverse complement strand
GGACGCATTTTTTTGAAGTCAGAATGGGAGTATATAAGCGCCATAGTTTTGTTACTCTTTGTCATTTTTGTACTGCTCGTAGATAGGTTTTAGAAAGGGTCTTGAGCCCGGGCATGGAGCGGCTCTGCGGCGAAGTGGCGTCAAAACGACAATATCAGGGCGTGACGTGTCTGAGCGCTAGCGAGTTGTCACGACCATTGTCGGCTTTGACAAGCCGCTGCCCGAGAGTCGATTCGGCCCGGGAGTTTTTGCATACTTTTGGCGGCCCAAAAGTATGGGCTTGGTTCTTTGC
>CAYQTN010000126.1:0-1690 GCA_964420445.1 uncultured Candidatus Saccharibacteria bacterium | reverse complement strand
CAAAAATGGAACAACTTGCTTCTTGGTTCCAAGAAGTTAATCATGCTTGCCGCGAGAAGCTATATCTGTTAAAATACCCGTTGGCATTAACGAGTTTAGTTCAGCAATCTAGGGGAGGCTGGTGTCTACCAGATAACTTCTCTCGACAACGAATCAAGAAAGGATTTACATTGCCTACAATTAACCAACTCGTCCGTAAGCCACGCAAAAGCTCTAACCCTAAAAGCAAGAGCCCAGCGTTGCACCGCGTGACGAACAACCTAAAAACCAAGACCTACGAGAAGCCATCGCCGTTTAAGCGCGGTGTCTGTATTAAGGTCACAACCAAGACCCCGAAGAAGCCAAACTCGGCACTTAGTAAAGTAGCTCGTGTTCGCTTGAACAACGGCTATGAAGTCTGGGCTTACATTGGTGGCGAAGGCCACAACCTGCAAGAGCACGCCGTCGTGATGATACGTGGCGGACGTGTGCCCGATCTTCCCGGTGTCCGTTATCACATTGTTCGTGGTGCATTGGACCTCCAGGGTGTAGCAAACCGCAAGCGCGGCCGTTCTAAGTACGGCGCAAAGAAGGACAGCAAATAACATGCCACGCAAAGTAACCAAAGCATTGGTGCGCGAAGCCGCGCCTGACCGTATTTACAGCAACCAGCAAGTCACCCGAGTCATTAACCGCATTATGCGCGATGGCAAGAAACAGACTGCCGAACGCCTTGTCTATAACGGCATGGAAAAAGCCGCCAAGAGACTGAAGCAAGAAAGCCCATTGGAAGTATTTGAAAAAGCTATGGGTAACATCCGTCCGCACGTCGAGACTCGCTCGCGCCGTGTTGGTGGTGCCAACTACCAAATTCCATTTGAAGTAAAAGGCCAACGCCAGAATCACCTGACAACCATGTGGTTTGTTGCTGCCGCTCGCTCACGTAAGGGCATGAGCATGGAAGACCGCATTGCAATTGAACTTGTTGACGCGTTCAACAACACCGGAACCGCTGTTAAAAAGCGTGAAGACACGCACAAGATGGCCGATTCTAACCGAGCCTTCGCTCACTTTGCTCGCTAGTCATGATACCTGCCGCAACGCTTGAGGCCGAAAACCCCTGCGATGCGTGCACGGGTAGCGCTGAACGCCTCTGTACGTATACCAGAGGAGTGTTTAGCCAGGTAGTGGGCATGCACGAAGCGCAACAAGCCGGTGAAACACTCGAACGCTGTGCAGCCGTATTGGTTGAACAGGCCGGATGCACCAAGACGTACGAAGATATATACGCAGAATTAGGTAGAATGATAACGGAAAGCACAGCTTAAGAAAGGCTAAGATGGCAGATAAGAAAACCGAGATGAAGAACATCCGCAACCTGGGCATTATTGCCCATATTGACGCGGGTAAAACAACTACGACCGAAGGTATTTTGTACCGCACCGGTCTAAACCATAAGATTGGTGCCGTGCACGAAGGCGAAACCACCACCGACTGGATGGCTCAAGAGCGCGAACGCGGTATTACCATTGTTGCCGCATCGGTGACTTGTTTCTGGAAGGGCAACCAAATCAACATTATCGATACCCCCGGTCACATTGACTTTACGGTTGAGGTAGAGCGTTCTTTGCGTGTGCTTGACGGTGCCTGCGTGGTATTCGACGGCAAGATGGGCGTTGAGTCGCAGTCTGAGACTGTGTGGCGCCAAGCC
>CAYQTN010000125.1:0-1995 GCA_964420445.1 uncultured Candidatus Saccharibacteria bacterium | reverse complement strand
CAACGATTCGATTTTTGCTATCTTGGCTGAAAAGTTCGGTTTCTTCGGGGTCTCACTCATTATTGCCGCCTACGCTGTGTTTTTTGGGCGCTTAACAAAGATTATCGAGCGGGCGCCGGATGATTTCAGTAGGCTGGTAGTGACCGGCATATTGGCGTGGTTTTCGGTTCAGGCGATAATAAATATCGGTGCCATGATTGGCATATTGCCTCTAAAGGGGATTACCTTGCCGTTCATTAGCTACGGAGGCACCAGCCTGCTATTTGTGACAGGTGCACTTGGACTCGTCTTTCAGATTTCGCGGTATGCCGCACTCGGAAAAGTAACTGATGCAGGAGTAACTTCAGCCTATGACGATTCTGCTTATAGGCGGGGGCACCGGCGGCCATATTACACCGCTGCTAGCCGTCGCACGTGAATTAAAAGCACTTGAACCGAGTGTACGACTAATAGCCATCTGTGAAGTTGGCTGCAAGTTCGCGCACCTGTACGAGGAAGAGCCGGCAATCGACAAGCTGTACCAAGTGCGTGCCGGCAAATACCGCCGTTATAGTGGTCTTACGCGCCGTGAACGGCTAATGGATGTTGCGACGCTAGCTAAAAACGTCCGGGATCTGGGGCGTACCATAAAAGGCTTCACGGAGGCGAGAAAACTGCTCAAACAACTGCGCCCCGACGTTATGTTAGTCAAAGGCGGCTTTGTAGCCGTACCGGTAGGCAAGGCGGCTGCTAGTTTAGGTATCCAGTATCTTACGCATGACTCAGACTCGACACCGGGCCTTGCGAACCGCTTAATTGCTAATAAGGCAGTCTTACATGCTACCGGCATGCCGGAAAACTTCTACAGTTACCCCCAAGAACGAACCAAGCATACGGGCATACCTATCGGCAGTGATTACTCCGAAGTTACAGCGGAAATGCAGGAGCAGTATCGTCGAGAAGTCGGGCTTGATGACTGCAAGCGCGTAGTTGCGGTTATTGGTGGTAGCCAGGGCGGGGAACGGCTTAACCATGACTTTATTTGGGCCATGGCTCGGCTCATGCAGGCAGACGAATCGATAGGTGTCATTCATATCGCCGGTAAGACCCACGAAACGGCCGTACGGCGTATGTATGACGCCGAGTTACTGGCCGATGAGCGACGCCGTGTGGTCGTAAAAGGTTTTGTCTCAGATGCCTTTCGCTACACCGGTGCATCCGATGTTGTCGTGAGTCGTGCCTCTGCGACTGCGGTTGCGGAATTGGCCGTCCAATCCAAAGCGCTCATCGTAGTGCCTGGAAGGTTGGCGGGCGCGCATCAGGACAAGAACGCTCGGCATCTAACTGAGAGCGGAGCTGCTCTGCAAGCTGCCTTCGGTGACAAGGAAGGCTTGTACCAAGCAATCAAAAGTCTGCTGGATGACGAAGGGCTGCGAAAAGATACGGCACAGCGACTGCACGCTCTGGCAAAGCCGTCGGCGGCTAAGGAACTTGCGCAGTTGACACTGGAAATCGCAAGACGAGAGAAGGGTAACGGTGAAGCTCAGCCCTAAGCGGCCTTTGCCGCGTCGAAAACCGGTTGAACGGGGCGGAAAATCGCCCGTCTATTCGTATTACAATTCTCCGGCGGGGCCCAAGCTAACGACCGATAAGTTTATTGACTTATCTAAGACCGGTCACCGACTGCGACTAGTACCAACGCTGATAGCGGCCGCAGTTATACTAATCAGCTTGCTGATAAGCCTCACGTTGTCTGCCCGGCCACAGGCCACCATTGCTGGCGGCGGCGTGTCCCCATACCGCCAACTTGAGACCTATGAGGCTGAAGCGGCCCGTATTCTTAGTCAGGATTTCTCCAATCAAACCAAGCTGACAATTAATACCACCGCTGTTGAACAGCAGATACTCGATCGGTTCCCGGAGCTGTCTGACGCCGCGCTGCGATTACCCGTATTGGGGCGCCGTATGACACTGGTTTTGCAGCCACGGACACCTGCACTTATATTCGTAGCCGCC
>CAYQTN010000124.1:0-2000 GCA_964420445.1 uncultured Candidatus Saccharibacteria bacterium | reverse complement strand
GAAGTTCATAAGAACATACACCTCGCCCAAGCTGCCGAAACGAACCCGGTAACAGGTCTACCAAACCGTCGGGCCTTCGACGAGGCTCTTAAAAATACCGTTCACGAAGCCGAGCGTGGCGGAGACAATGACGTTGCTGTCGCAATCCTTGATTTAGACGGCTTTAAAGCTGTCAATGACACCCGTGGCCATGGTTTCGGCGATAAGGTTTTGCGTGAATTTGGTATCGAGCTTCAAGCTGCCGTGCGTGAATTAGACGTGGTTATGCACTTTGGCGGTGATGAGTTCGCGGTCATGATGCCTGAGTACTTACGTGACGGCAATGAGCCGTTGTCTAAAGATGAGCTGAGTCGCCGCATGACCGAACGCTTCCGTTTGGCTGCCGAGCGGGTTACCCAAAAACTAGGCGCTAAAGTTGGTGCTAGCGTCGGAATCGGTATTTATGAGCCGGGTGATACGCCTCAGACGCTTTCTAATAAGGCGGACAAACTGATGTACGAAGATAAAGTCGCCCGCAAGGCCGGCCGGGGCACCGAGGCACAGAACACCCGTGTCCAAAAATTACTGCCTCGCTTACGTGAACGGTTCCATCGCCGCAAGAACCAGCCAAATGCTACAGCGTAACGCTTTAGGTTAGCCGATTATTATCAGATAAGCTTGTGTGTATATGGAACACTCGGCTGAACGTCGTGTCCGTCTGAGACGCACGACGCTTACTAACTTGGGCCTATTCGCGTTTTCGGCGGCGATGACTGCCGTCAGCGGCAACCAGGCGTTTTTAGCAGAAGCCGCCCACGACGCCGGCGATAGCGCCGCTCACGGCAGCCGCTATTTCGCCGAAACTCGCGGTATCGATCAACACTCAACCGGTTATCGGCGTGTCCGGCAGGGTACGATGCTGGCCGTGAGCACTCTCTCGGCTTGGACGGCAATGCGTCTCGGAGTAGACGTTCTAAATGGTGCCGTCGAGCAAATGAGCACCGGGCAAGAGGCACTGCAGATTGGCAGTTCGGTGGTTCTAGCAGGCGGTAATGTCTATGCCTTCACTCAGATGGATGCCGTCGAGGAGCACTCGCACGCCAGCCACGACAGCCATCATCATGCCAAGGTGGACATGGTGGCCTCACTTGGATTGGCGGCGAGTATCGCGGCTGACGCGTTTGGTGTGGATGGTGCATCACAATGGGGCGGGGCGGCGTTTGCCGCATATACGGCCGTTGAAATGTTTCCGACGAAACATCGCCTAGAAAGTCACTAATCAGGGGTATACTAGAGACATATGGCGGAGAGGAAGAAACTGGCAATCATCGACGGCAAAAGCGTGTTTTACCGTGGTTACTACGCCATGCCTAACTTGAGCACCAAAGACGGCACGCCGACCGGCGGTGTCTACGGTTTTGCCGCCATGAGCTTAGAACTTATCAAAAAACTCAAGCCCGATTACGTGGCGGTGGCATGGGACAAACCCAAAACCAACATCCGTAAGCGGCTAGAAATGTATCCGGCGTACAAAGCCGGCCGCAAACCGGCGCCCCCGGATTTTTATGCCCAGATTCCGATTCTGTACGATGTACTGAAAGCCTTCGGCTGGCCGCTGTACGAGCTCGATGATTACGAAGCCGATGACATTATGTGTACCTTGGCTAAGAAGGCCCATGCCGAGGGGTTAGAGACCATGCTGATTACCTCGGATTTGGATGCTTTGCAGTGCATAGACGAACACACGCATGTCTACGCGCTCAAAAAAGGCTTTAGTAATATCGAGCGCTTTGACGCCGATTATTTTGTTGCCAAGCACGGTATTCAGATCGAGCAGTTTTTGGATCTGAAATCGCTCAAAGGCGATAGTTCGGATAACATTCCGGGCGTGCCGGGCGTAGGCGAAAAAACGGCGGTGCAGCTGTTAAATGAATATAAGACGCTTGATGGGATTTATGACAACTTAGTGCTTATTAAGGATTCTGTGCGCAAAAAGCTCGAAGCCGGCAAGGAATCGGCCT
>CAYQTN010000123.1:0-2079 GCA_964420445.1 uncultured Candidatus Saccharibacteria bacterium | reverse complement strand
CAGAGTAGTTGCTGTAAAGATACTCTGTAACAACCAGTTCGAGCACGGCGTCGCCCAAAAATTCTAGGCGCTCGTTGTGCTCTTTTACGGTCGAGCGGTGCTCGTTCACATACGAACGGTGCGTCAGGGCCGTGACCAACAAAGTAACATCAGTAAACTCGACACCCAAACGATCCCGAGCAAAGGCTTGGTAGTTGGCTACGTCTTGCATGCTTATAACCTACCTTTGCGGATTTTGCTCAATGCCACCAGCATCAGCTTCCCGATATCCTCGTATTCGATTTTATCAAGCGCGTCGGCGGAATCGAGCCATTTACAGTCGTTCATCCAATCCTCGGGCTTCAACGCGTCGGTATCGCCGGTTGCGCGCACCAGGAAAATCTCCGTTGTCATCAGCACCAGGCTTGTTTGACGGCGATAGCGAAAGTTTATCTTACCGAGCCATTGGATGATTTCCATCTTTTGCAGACCGGTTTCTTCACCGATTTCGCGCTCGGCGGTCGTTTTGGAATCTTCGCCTTCTTCAATATGGCCTTTCGGTATGGTCCAACGGTTTTTGGCGTCTTGGATAAGTAAGAATTGTACGTCTTCGGGCTTACCGGGTTTACGGCGGAATACTATGCCGCCCGCGGTTGGCTCGCGGACAACTTCAGAGATAGCCGGCCGGCGCCGGTTCATAAATGTCTTGATACCCTTAATGGGTTTTGGTCGCTTCATGATACCTTTTATGTATCTTCGTTTCTTCTCAGGGTCTGGGGTAGGTTTTGGGGTCTTTTCCGAACTCACGCTTTGTCGGCCTTTTTAGGTTTGGCTTCAGCCGTCTCGCCGTCGCGTTGCCGCAGTAACGATCCAAGTACGCCGTTGATGAACTTCGAGCTGTTGTCTCCGCCGAAGGCCTTGGCCAGTTCGACAGCTTCGTTGATGACCACTTTGGGCGGGACATCCTTGGCGTGCAACAATTCGTAGGCGCCGATGCGCAGTACAACTCGGTCCATCCGGGCAATCTGGTCAATCGGCCACTCGGGTGCCAGAGGCTGTAATATGCCGTCTAGCTCAGGCTGGCGTTCGATGACGCCAAGAACCAACGTGTCGATAAAATCAGTGTCGTCTATCGTTTCGCGGTACCGTGAGACGTTTCGCGACAGCACTTCATTGATTACAAACGTTTCATCCCCCGCTTCGCGACGGAAATCCTGCTCATAGAGCGTTTGCAGTGCAACGATTCGACCTAAGTGTCGGTTGGACGCCATAGAATTGTTAAATCTTTCTGCTTATGGTACTAACTTTAGTACCAGTATACCTTATTTCGCGGTGCTGTCGGCAGTTTTCGGCTTCGCTGATTCACGCGATGTAGTGTATGCCTTCACCGGTGATTTTGCATTCACGCTACGCGCCAAAGCAACAACATGGTGGCTGCGACGAGTACCGGTCTTGCGGTGCGAGGTTCGTTTCTTGGGTTTACCCATAGAAGTGTAGATACTCTCCTTAACAGTTGGTTAACTTATGTATTAGCTGACATGATAGCGCAAATCGCTTAAAAACTCAAGGTGCAAACAGAGATAGATATTGACAAATTAAGATTAATTTGCTATAATATAGTTATAGCGTATACGCAATTTCTCTTGGCTTAGACGACAAAATTCACCAGTTTGCCCGGCACATAGACGGTCTTTTTCGGCTCAGTAGTCAAAAACGCCTGCACCTTCGGGTCTGCTTTGGCGCTGGCTATGATGTCGACTTCATTGGTATCTGCCGCCACCTGCAAGTTGGCGCGCAGCTTACCGTTGACCTGTACGACAACGGTAATAGTATCGGAGACCAGGTAGTTCTCGTCCCACTGCGGCCAGCCGGCCTGGTGCAGCGCGCCTTCGTAGCCTAAGAGTACCCATAGTTCGCTCGCGACATGCGGCGCGAACGGCTCGAGTAATTGCGCGAACGAGCTGAGTGCGAACTGCCACGCGCCCCTATCGGCAAAACCGGCGGTTTTGAATTTGTACAAGTCATTAATAAACTCCATCAGTGCTGCCACGGCCGTATTGAAGCTATGGCGTTCCATGTCGGCTGTCACGCGCTTTATCG
>CAYQTN010000122.1:0-2115 GCA_964420445.1 uncultured Candidatus Saccharibacteria bacterium | reverse complement strand
GTGGACGTGGATAACGTCGTTTACTTTGCCGTGCATATGGACGCGGCCTTTTGGGTTGTTGTCATACTCAGACGAGCAAGCCGCCACCTCTTCGTAATAGGGAAACTCATCAAATTGCTCCCGTTCACCCTGAATAAAAACGGCAAAGTTGGCGTGATAATGCGTCTCTGTCGGCTGCGCTAAGAAAAAGCGCACAGCAGACAACCAGAGCAAACCGCCTAGGAAGCCTAAACCGACTAGTAGTATCACTTGCTTGTGTGCGCCTAGCGTGGACCGAACGGATTGAAAAGATGGGGATTTCTTCATGTGTGTCTATTCTAGCAAATGCTATACTTTTGGTATGTATAGCTCATTCCTAGCGCATGCTGGCGAAACGCACCAAACAGCTGCAGAGGCTACCGCTCACACCGGAACACAAGTAGTTTTGACGGCGGTCATAATAACTATCCTAATTGCGGCCTTTTTAATTGCAGGCACGTACGCCATCAAACGATTTGCCAAAGTCGAGATTACTAACGAAGAACATAAGGAGCAATAATATGGTTACCGTCTACAGCGCCCCATGGTGCGCATTTTGTCACGCCGCTAAAGAGTACTTTGACAAACTTGGCGTGAAGTATGAAGACCGCGACGTCGAGAAAGACCCCAGCCACGCACAAAAAGCCGTTGAGAAATCCGGGCAAATGGGAATACCCGTTATTGATATTGATGGGGATATTATTATCGGCTTTGACCGCCCAAAGATTGATGCCGCGCTTGCAGCCCACGATATCGCGAAAAGCTAGATTCATCACAACTCCTTCGTGACATAACTCACAGCGAATTTTTGACCTCTGTTATACGCTATGCGTATGGCAGAGGCTTTTATAGGAGAAGAGCAGTTACAGCCCAGTACACCGCCCGAACTTGAAGCGGCGGCTCTTGATGATGAGCGGTTTGAAGCGCTCGACAGTTTTTTGCGGTCAGATGCAGGGACGTTTATAGACACCACTAGGTTGTCCCACGGCTATACAATCGGCTTTGGTTTTATGCGTAAAGCACTGCGGCATGTGCGTTTTACTCCGGCCGAACGGCGTGTCTACGGTGACTGGGTCAACATGCGAGCCGATGAAGCAATTGAGCGAGGCATGACCGGCCGGCCGCTCGGTGCGGCCGCTGTGAGAGACTTAGTGCAAGTTGGCGATCCGTTTATACACGCAGTGGATCGGCTCGAGCAAATTCGCCTTCGATCGTTTACTGAATCTTCAAAAGAAATGAAACTAGTGCGAAAGGCGTTTGCCACCTACGGCTTGCTCCTAACCAGCATCCACGGCCACGACAAAGACACAAAAAGACAACGATTAACCGACGCGGACGCCCTGCGAGCGGGTATAATTGCAGTCAATGGCATTCGAGGATTATCAGACGAAGAAGTCCGTAACAGTAGTCTATACGGGCGAGGGGAAGGGTAAGACTTCCGCTGGCGTTGGGCTGTTGGCACGTTCCTTAGGCGCCAACTGGCGGGTCGCTTTTATACAATTCATCAAATATTGGCAGGTTTCCGAGCACGATTTTATAGAACAAATCCAGCCGCAGTTTGAAGATAAACTGCTGTTTTACAAAGGTGGCAAGGGCTTCTATAAAGCCGGCGAGCTCAGCGAAAAAGGCGTGAGCGAAGACGAACATAAAGCGGCGGCGGCAGAGACGTATGAGGTTGCTCTTCAGGCCGCTACGAGCGGCAAGTACGACTTGGTCATATGTGACGAGATTAATAACGCCGTCCACGACGGCCTGGTTACAACCGCGCAGCTTGCCGATCTTATTGACAAACGAAACGAGAAAACCAGTCTCTGCCTGACTGGTCGTGATTTCCCCGAGGAGCTTCTGGACAAAATAGACATTGCTACCCACATGACCAAGATGAAACACCACTTTGACGACAAATTCCTGGCTAACAAAGGAATTGACTTCTAGCCATGATATTTCTAGCTGCCGCCGAAGCACTCGAACTCAATATTGGCGTGGCCTGGTGGCATTGGGCGCTGTTGGCCGGCTGGTTTTTGTCGCTGATTTTGTTCGACATTCTGGTCGTACACCGCAAAGATCACGAACCAACTATCCGGAGCTCCATCATAC
>CAYQTN010000121.1:0-2136 GCA_964420445.1 uncultured Candidatus Saccharibacteria bacterium | reverse complement strand
ACCGCGGAGCCAAGTAGTGAAAGTCGCTATCGTGCATGATTGGTTATACGGCGGTGGCGCCGAGCGAGTGGTACTAGAACTGCACCGCATGTTCCCGGACGCACCGATTTACACCTCGTATTCTTCAGACGAGTGGCGCGAGCGTCTGGACGACAAAGTCATTACCGGCTATCTTCAGTACCCACCGTTTCGGCAACTACGAAAGTTCCTGCCGCTGCTTCGGCAATGGTGGTTTCGCTCGCTCGACCTCTCTGGCTATGACCTTGTAATCTCCAGCTCCGGTAACGGCGAGGCCAAGTTTGTCCGCGTAAAAAAACCCGCAACGCATATTTGCTACTGCCACACGCCAACGCACTTTTATTGGCGTCATTATGATGAGTATCTGCAGAACCCCAGCTTTAAGCCAAAGTGGCTGGCCCGGCTCGGACTCAAGCTACTTGTTAGGTCGCTACGCAAGCGTGACTATCAGGCCGCCCAAGCAGTTGATGCATACATTGCGAATTCGTCGCATATTCAGAATGATATCCAAGAATTCTATGGCAAAGATTCCGTGGTTATTACGCCGCCGGTAGATGTCGAGCGCTTCCGCAAGGCCAAACAGCCGGCAAAACGCCGCGGGTTTGTTACCATGGGCCGCCAAGTACCGCTTAAAAAAACCGAGTTGCTGATTGAAGCTTGCAACCGTCTAAAGTTGCCGCTAACAGTTATCGGCCGCGGCCCCGAGCATGACCGTTTAGTTACTCTGGCTGGCCCGACCATAGCCTTCAAAACAGATGTCAGTGACGAACAGATGCCAGATGAGCTTGCCAAGGCCGAGGCATTCTTGTTCGCCTCGTTTGAAGATTTCGGTGTCGCGCCGGTTGAAGCTATGGCCGCCGGTACGCCCGTTATCGCTTATCATGCCGGCGGCGCTCTCGACTATGTGGTTCCTGGTGTTTCGGGTCAATTCTTTAATCATCAGACCGTCGATAGTTTAGTAGAAGCCCTCGAGCAATTTGACGCGGCTACCTATAGGCCAAGTGTCATCCAAAAGCACGCCGAACAGTTTGATTCCGCGCACTTTCAACGTAAAGTTGCAGACCTTGCTAAAACTCTTTAGGCCTTCTTGGCCTTGGCTTTCAGTTTGCTTTTTACAAAGCCGGATGTACGGCCTGCGATTTTTCGGAGCGGCAATCTGGCTAATATGCCCCCAGCTAAGAAAGCGACACCAACCCACAGCAGCCAGTTTGTTGATTTTGCTGCCTCGGCTTGTGCCAGTTGAAACGGCATGGTGATTGATGCTGGCTCGTCTGCCCCGCCAGCCAGCGACAGCTGACTGCCAACCAAAACCGGTTGGCGGATAGTGATGCCCTCGATATCAAACACTAATGTATGCTCGCCGGGTGTTACGTCTTCAAAACTGGCGACACCGTCGTCGTCGGTGGTTGCGCTAATAGGGTCAGAGAATAGCTGTACGGGGTGGTTGCGCAGGGGCTGGCCGGCTGAGTCAACCACTTTTACCCGGTACGTGACGCCTGCTGTGCGCACGTCGTAATTAAGTACACCCGAGGCATTGCCGGTGCTGTCAGTTAGTACTAATTCAAGTTTGTAGGCCGTACCCGCCTCCAATGGGCCGTCTTTGCCGATATCAAAACTATGCTCCGTCTTTGGTTCTGCGGAAGTTAGCTGCTTTTTCTCGGCGCCCTCTTTGTAGTAACTCAAGGCGGCGGTACTGGCCTCATCGGTCTTAAAGCTAAAGCCGATGGTGCTCTGCGTCTTGGTTATACTCGGCTCGCCGGCAAGAACAGGCGCTGTTGTGTCGGCTACCGGCGCGGGAGTTGACGTTCCGGTAGACGATCGTGGCGTGCTGGTGGAACCACCACCCGACGATGTTCCACCGCCAGTAGATGGGGCCGGATCAGAAATAGTAATACTTCCGCCCGAGGTGCTGACCGCCAGACCAGACCCAGCATTCGCGACTGTTACTCCGCTTAATGACAGGCTGGCAGTCCCGGATGCGACCGACTTGAAGGTTATAGTGAAGAGTAGCTGATTACCGCTCTTCGGGCCAGTTTGGCTAAAGCCGACGTACTCGTAGTATCCGCTACCCGGGGTAGACTGGAACGTCGCCAGCACACCACCGCTCACACCTACATA
>CAYQTN010000120.1:0-2204 GCA_964420445.1 uncultured Candidatus Saccharibacteria bacterium | reverse complement strand
AGTAGATCCTCACCCGTACCCTGCGCAACAATAACTCCACGGCGCGTAAACTGAAACGCCACAGCGCCCTTTTCGGCAATGCTGCCTCCGTGCTTGTTGAAAGCGTTTTTAACTTCGGGGTACGTCCGGTTAAGGTTGTCTGTGGCGCACTCGACCAAGATGGCGACACCGCCCGGACCATAACCCTCGTACATGACTTCTTGCAGCTGAGCCGCCGATTTGTCCGACACCCGCGCAATGGCACGCTCGATATTATTCAGTGGCATGTTGGCGGCTTTCGCTTTATCGATTGCCATGGCCAGAGCCGGGTTCATGCTTGGGTCAGCCCCGGAACGAGCGGCGATGGCTATCTGGTTGCCAATTTTCGTAAATGCCGCACCACGGCGCGCGTCTTCAATTGCCTTGCCGCGTTTGATTTTGCTCCATTTGTTATGTCCGGCCATATAACCTCGTGTATCAGTTTACTCGATGATGTTCGTATCTGTTATTCTACCAGTCTTGGACGACTTATGCCACCACACGGCGCACAGTACAAGCACCAAAGCGTAGAGTATAGTCATGCCGATAGCGCTAAGCGCCACTCGAAACTGCATGTCGGGTATCCGAGCCACCAGGTTGGCGATGTCCAGCAGATATGTCAGCAACCACTTAGCCGGCCATGACACCCAGCCAGCCAACACAGGAACAAGCATACCGAACAACCCGGCGGTAAAACCTAGGAGCATAGCCAAAGGGATAAGGGGCACAACGAGCAGATTGGCAAGCAGCGCGACGTAGCTTGATTCGTTAAATATGAACAGTATAAGTGGCAGCGTCATGAGTTGGGCGGCCGTGCTTTCGAGCATTACCTCGCCCAAGACGCCGTGCTTTCTACCTTCGAACAGCCGCCTGCGAGCCAAAGGCGCTACAACCAGCACACCAAAGAACGCCAAGAATGATAAGTACCAACCGATGTCCGACCATAGGTACAATGGGTTCCAAAGCGCCGTACCAGCCGCAGTGGCGAAGATAAGCAGCAAAGGCTTCAGCGGCCGGCCGTAGTACCACGCGCCCAGCGCCAAAACGCTAATAATAGACGCGCGAACAATCGACGGGCTCGCTCCGGTTACGAGCAAAAATAGACCTATGAGCACTAATGCCCCAACCGTTGCTTGAAATTTTGAGCGCGGTGCGAGCAAGCGCCGAGTTGCGCGCACCAAGATGGTCAAGTTATAACCGGAGACAGCAATAATGTGCGTCAGTCCCACAGCGGATAATATTTCGGTTGTACGCTCAGGCAGGGTGTCACGTTGTCCAATCAACAAGCCGAGCGCAAATGATGCCTGGGGTTCAGGAAGCGCCGACAACATACCGGCCGAAAAATCACGCGTTGCCGTATAGACTACCGACTGCGAACGAGACACTACCTCCAGTTCCGCGAAGTTCAACCGCGCCACCAGTGAACCGCGAGCCGGATAGAACCTGCCGGTTACCCGTACTGTGTCACCTCGGTAAATCATTCGCTCCCCGTAGCCCGATACTCCTATCTTGCCTACCATTTCCCTAAGCTCTGGCGATTCAAGGCGCAGAGAACCCAGGTCGAACGAAAGTGCCGCCCGCTTGTCATAAATGCCGTCCTGCAAAGCAGTGCCGACAATTGTTACTTGTTCTTTTCGTAGTTGTTCTGTGAACCGGACTTCTTGCATGAATCCGCTTCCGCGCCACCATCCAATCAAGAAACCAAGTACCACCACCGCGTAAACTGATGCCAGCCGGGCCCGCCGAAACGTTAGCAGCACTATAACTGCAACCGCCACCACATACCAGCCGCTCAAGGGGCCTGCCCAGCGTGCCCAGGCAAGACCCAAAAGAGCAGCTCCCGCCACCAGCGTAAAACGGGTGGTACGGCGGTAGACTGTACGCCTCTCCATAACCGAACTATAAGTCCTATTCGCCCCAATGCAAGCATGGGCGCTTTAGCGGATTGACTTTTTAGGTCAAATAACAGATAATAACCCCTGTCATTTTGCAGTTTGTGCAGCTATCCAATTTTTTAAACCAAGCAGCTTGACTGCTGTTTAGAAAATTGAGAGGAGCAGGCTTGGCGAGTTAGCCAGCAATGACGGGCAAATTTATTTTGCCGGCAGTGCGGCTGACTAGCCATCACACTGCGACGAGGGCCCATAGCTCAGCCGGTTAGAGCATCTGCCTTTTAAGCAGAGTGT
>CAYQTN010000119.1:0-2243 GCA_964420445.1 uncultured Candidatus Saccharibacteria bacterium | reverse complement strand
GCGGGCGTTATAGATGACAGCCAGTTTATTGACTACGCCCGCTTACTGCTGCCACTCGAGCCGACCGGTAATAACCGTGGGCTCACAGACGGAGTAACTGCGACGCTCGTTGTTTTATCCTCTTACGTACTGGTCTATCTGGTCGATAAGGCAGTGTTCAATCTGATAGAACTACAAGGAAGACAGTTGAAAGATTTTGTTGGCACCACTACTACATTAATCTTGGTGCTTTTACTGCTCATGCCTACCATATTGTTTGTGCCTGCCGCCGGACGTAGCGCAGCCAGAGAAAGAACAGGTGTGCGCATTCCGTCAAACGCCATGTATTTTGGAATATCCGATTACCGCGTTGGGGATGCAGGCTACTCACTCGATGGCTTTGACCTAGTATACGGTGAGCCGACTGAGCAAACAGACGGCATTTACCAAATGGTTGACGATGTGCAGTACCAAAGTCTTGATAAGTGGTGGCAGAACGATATCAGACAAAACTGTTACGAGAATTTCAGGCTGTCATTGTTTCCTAGTCAAGAAGGCAAAAATGAATTCTTTACAACCGACATCGGGAACAACTACGCAAAAAGTACCTTCCAAGAGAAGTACTTCTACTCATCTCCGACAGAAGGCAGCGGCTACAAAGTCAGGAACAACGTTGATAGGTATTGCTTTGTAATCGATAATCAAAAGTACACCTTAATCAGAAGTGATCAGTACGGAATTGCCTATCAAGAGAAATACCCGGTAGAAGAAGTGATCGACGCCTTCTTTACGGCTCGAGCTTACTATCCGAGTTGTTACCAAGACGAATATAGCGCACGAAAGAGCGCCCCTCCTAGCTACTGCGCACCCGGAGACGCAGAGGAGATAATCGATCTTGAGGCCGCGTCGTTCGAAAAGATTATTGCCCCTCCGAAATACTGAAGTCAGAAACTAGTTTACGTTCAAACTACTTTAGGCGTGGCGACACCAGCCGAGCTGGGCGATACTGCAGCCTGCGCAGGCAAACTGCTCTGCTGATTATCCTGGCGTAATTCACGGGCTATCTTGTCGATTTCGTCCAGTAGCTTTTCTGCGGTCGGAAATATAATCGGAATGCCAGGCAAATAGGTATCGTCGGCTGAAAACACAACAAGCTTGTTGCCATCTATCCACACATCGTAGTGTTTATACTTAAGTAGCATCTGCATGACTTCAGGCGTCAGTATGCTTAACACATGTATCTGGTCGTCTTTTTTAGCAAACACACGGTAATACTTCGGAAAGTCACCTTCAAGATTGTATTCCTGCATATTGTCGATGTTATTTGCCGTGACCTCAAAGCCAAACACGTTATTACGTTTCGTATCTATGAACAGCCTCGGCAAGGTGATCGGCAAGGTGATATAGAGCGCTGTTAATATTCTCGTTGCCGGGCCGGAAGTTGCCGAAAAGCCTTTATAATCAATAAGCTCCACGCTGGATGAAAAATAGTCGAAAGGCAAAGTATGGAAGGTGCCCTTCATAAGCCCGCTATTAGTCTGCATCTTTGCTTTAAACGGTAGAGTTAGTTCTACATCCGGCAAACTCTCCCCCACCTTCTGCATCAGCGGTACTTCCTGATATGTAAAAGAGTTCTGACGCGCAAACTCACTCAATAGCGCCTGTCTGGATCTATGCTCTTTGCGTGCTTTTGGAATATTCCAAAGTACCCAACCGAGAAGTGGAATCCATAGTACGGGTATAAAGATGAGCAGCCATACCAGCTTTGACTTCTTCTTACCGGTTATATCGACTTGTTTTTTGTCTTTTGCATACTCAACAGAGCTGGTAATAGCGCTGTAGTTTAAGTCCATTGCAGTTAGTATATCCGATCATTTATACACTTGGTCACCAAAGACATTCTCCTAACTAATACGTCAGTGTGGTCATTAGGGTCGTGAACTCTTCGACAGCTTTTTGGTCTGCGGCGTTGCTTAACACCAGCGGGTCCCTTGCCTTGTAGTCCGAGTCGGTCGGTGCAAAACGCATCATATCAACTATCATGTAGCCATAATTATCAGGCAACGATAGCGAACAAGCACCGTTTGCCGACGGTTTGCAGGTGCTCAAGAATGCAGATGACACACTGGCCGTTGTCCCAATGTAGTGAGTCTTGCCGTTCGCGGTGATTTCTTTCGCAAGTGTGCCCGGAGGATACGCCCCGCCTGCCGTTCTATCCATGTAATCGTAACTCAGCGGGGTTCGAGAAAATAGCACGAGGAACT
>CAYQTN010000118.1:0-2272 GCA_964420445.1 uncultured Candidatus Saccharibacteria bacterium | reverse complement strand
GGAAGTTCTGCCCGCCAAACTGCCAAACCTGCTATTGAACGGACAGGTTGGTATCGCCGTTGGTATGGCTACCAGTATTCCACCCCATAACTTAGGGGAATTAGTAGACGCGATTGTTGTACAGATAGACAACCCCGACGCCACGCTCGATGACCTTTTGGAGCACGTTAAAGGGCCTGACTTCCCAACCGGCGGCATCGTATACGGAAAAGACTCTATCCGGACGGCTTTCGCAACCGGCCGTGGCGGTGTTGTGGTTCGTGGTGTTGCTGACATCGAAGAGACCTCCAAGAACCGCCAGCGTATCGTTATTAGCGAGATTCCGTATGCGGTAAACAAAGCAGGACTAGTCGAAAAGATTGCCGATCTGGTTCGGGATAAGAAAGTATCGGGCATCTCAGATATCCGAGACGAAAGTGCCCGTGGTTCGGTTCGTATTGTTATCGACCTCAAGAAAGACGCCTATCCTAAGAAGTTGCTCAACCAGATTTACAAGATGACGCCGCTGCAAACGGCATTCCACTACAACATGCTTGCGCTGATCGACGGCATCCAGCCGCGCGTCCTTGGTCTGCAGGATATTCTGAACGAATACATTAAGCACCGCCAGGTAGTAGTGCGGCGCCGGACGGAGTTTGAGCTTCGTAAGGCTAAGGACCGAGCTCATATCTTAGAGGGCCTCAAGATTGCGCTTGATCACATCGATGAAGTCATCAGTACTATCCGGGCATCACAGACAACCGATGAAGCCCAGGCAAACCTGATTGCCAAGTTCAACCTCTCGGAAATCCAAGCCAAGGCTATCCTTGCCATGCAGCTCCGTACGCTGGCCGGCTTGGAACGTCAAAAAATCGAAGACGAACTGGCCGAACTGCTGAAGCTGATTAACAAGCTCGAAGGTATCTTGGGCAATGAAAAAGAAATTCTTAAGATTATCAAAACCGAGCTGTTAGAGATGAAGAAGCAGTTTGGTGATGAGCGCCGCACCAAGGTTGTGCCGCAAGAACTCGGCAAGCTTGGTGACGAGGACCTGATTCCTGATGAGCAAGTCGCCGTAACCTTAACTGCAAACAACTACATTAAGCGGTCATCTATCTCTGATTACAAGAAGCAGGGCCGTGGCGGCAAGGGCAAGCGCGGCATGGCCACCAGAGAAGAAGATGTCATCGAGCACGTGGTTAATGCCTCAACACACGATTTCTTACTGTTCTTCACGAACAAGGGCCGGGTCTTCCGCCTCAAGACATACGAAGTGCCGGCCGTCGGTCTGAATGCCAAGGGAATCGCCATCGTGAACCTCTTGCAGCTGCAGCCCGAAGAGACGGTTAGCTCTGTCATTAATGTCAGCAAGCAACAAGCCAAAGACGGCAATCTTATGATGTGCACCGTTCGCGGTGTCGTCAAGAAGACCCCATTTGACCAGTATCAGAATGTTCGCCAAAGCGGCATCATTACTATCAATCTGGATGCCGGCGACGAACTGAAGTGGGTTCGCATGACCACTGGCGATAACGAAGTTGTCATCAGTACCTACCAAGGCCAGGCTATCCGCTTCCACGAAAAAGATGTCCGTCCAATGGGGCGCGCCTCACGCGGCGTCCGCGGTATCCGTTTGCGCGCCGGAGACAATGTCATCGGTATGGACATAGTCGAAACCGACACCAGCATCTTCGTTATATCGGAGTTCGGTTATGGCAAGCGCACCAAGATCTCGCAGTTTACGGCCCACGCCCGCGGTGGTGTTGGTATCCGCTCGGCTGTAGTCAATAAGAAGACCGGCAACCTGGTGGGCGTTAAGGCGCTGACAGAGACCGCTAATGAAGTCATCATCATCTCTACCCAGGGCCAGACCATCCGGCTCGGCCTCAAGGACATACCGGAGCTTGGCCGAGCCACGCAGGGCGTGCGTATCATGCGCCTCAATGACGGCGATAGCGTTGCCTCGTTGGCGCTCGTAGACAAGAGCATCGAGCCCGAAGAAGACGAAGACGACGAGTCCGAAGACGACGATTCGCCAGCCGAAACCGAAGCATAAGTATTTCTAACAGGGTGGGAGAGACATATTTCTTACAACGCTTTTTGTAAGAAGACTCTTGACGATGAGGCTTAAAGACGCTAATATTCATGGAGCACTTTTAGAGGTCTCTGTTAATCTGTCTCTAAAAAGCCCCTTAAAAATGAAGATAGTGCAAATCAACGTCAGTTTTAGCGCACCGGCTACGTAAGTAGTACGGACGCATGAATTGTTTTAATAAGTCAGTTTCGACTGATG
>CAYQTN010000117.1:0-2287 GCA_964420445.1 uncultured Candidatus Saccharibacteria bacterium | reverse complement strand
AAAGCGAAGTAAATCCATGAGAGTTTTGAGGCGGTGGTAGCTGTACTGGGTATTTGTGGTTCGCCACGACTGTCTTCGCGTTCAGTACTAACTCCAAGTGCTGAGGAGCTCTGAAGGCTAGTTTCTTCAGTTAGTGCCGGCGGAGCGGACTGAGTTGGCGGGGAATCAGTGCCAGTAGTTTCGGTACTTGCCTGCGGCTGATTTAGTGGTTCAGATACTACGTCATTTGCAGCTAAGATAATCCCGTCGCATTCATCATGTATCCCATCTAGGTCAGTATCGGCACTAGTATCGGGGAGTGACGGGCAGCTGTCCGCTGCGTTCTGTGCTCCGTCACCGTCCCAGTCATCTTGTAATGCCGCTACATACACCGTCTTATAGACATCAACGTCTTTACCCAAGAGGTTTCTGCCATAAATGTGTATGGTGTGAAATCCTGGCTCAACAGATTCCGGAATAGTAACCTGCATGTTGATGTTACCATTCTCATCCGAAAGAGTGTTGCCCAGTGGGGTGGGGGTGGAAGTAAGAACTGCGTTGTATTCGGTACTAGATCGCAGGTTATGCTTAAATCCATTTACGCTCAGCTCGTGACTTGATTCTTTAACTATCACATCATCCATCATCTTGTTGTCATGCTGGAGCTGATGTATCACACTCGCAGCAGATTGCGTACCACTAACCAAAAGACTGCTCGAAGCCGATGGTGACACAGCCTCACCGTTTGGCGACGGCATAGCTAGGGTGAAGTCATTGGTTGCGGCTCGTACTCGGGAAGTAATTAGTTGGTGTCCATAAGCCGTCGGGTGGTAACTTTCCGCACCCACTGGTCCAAGGTTTTTGATAGCTATTTCATTGCCGGCCGTCAGTCCATTAACGGCAGGCGTCTTGGTGTCCTCGCAGAGCATATGTCCGCTCAACCCAGACTCTATACCGACGTACACAACACCCGATTTTTCTGCCGCGGCTTTTATGACAGCGTTCAAATGGTTAATGAGGTTGTGTGCGACATCAAGCTCATCCGTATCCAATCGGACGTTGACGCCGCAATTGCCACCGGGTAGGGCGACTTGCGGATAACCAAGGACATACACTCTTCCGTTCGGGCTTTGTGACAGCACGGCTTCCCGAGCTTTTGTATAGAGCGATACCAGCTTGTCGAACTGGTTGGCTACTTCCTGTGCAATCTCGTACTTTTCTTCATGGCTAGGGAAGCAGCCGCCAAAAAATATGCAACGTTTTACCTTATCGCTGAACCCGATATCATTACCACCAATTCCAATCGTCAGTATGTCCACAGGATTCTCTTCGAGGAATTTCATCTGTTCACGCCGGCCGGGCAGCCAGTATCCCAGAGACATGTCGTCCGAATTTTTGGTGTACTGGGCGATGTCGCCACTAAGATTTTCTGTCTTAGCGCCAGAGCAAGCTATCGAGTGGGCCGAATCAAGCCCAAGCTGCAAGCCAAGCAAGTATGGGTAGGAGAGCTTAGACAGATGGCAGCGGTTGTTGTCCTCGTCGGTTCCGGGTTGGTAGGCATGCGCTCCTTCGCCTGAAGAATACGAATCGCCCAGAGCGAGGTAGTTCCGACTGTCTTCTCCGGCGTTTGGCGCCCGTAGTACGAATCTGGTGTAGAGCCTTGGGCTACCGGCGTTGTAATGATGAAACACCAGCGCGCCGTTGCCGGCAAACGAGGCCATGGTAAAACGGTTAAAGTTCGGGATATTGCTCGCAAGAAACTCCGTCAAATCACGGTACGTACAGTTGGCATGCACCGTGCTCAAGGTGGCTTGCTCTGAGCCGTCGCAATCATCAAGATCGTAGATACGCATCCATTGGCCACCCTCGAGAGCCGTAGCGGTAGCAACAGCGTAGCGCCCATCGTTGGTAACAGACACTCGCATAAAGGGGTTCCAGCCCGCACCGTGCGGTATCGGAGCCCCAAAGTTCAGCATCTGCTTAGTCTCAAGGTTCATCCGGAACATCGCGTAATTTACCGTGACGCCAGTCGCCCATTTGCCATTCGGTGAGAAGTTAATTCCTTGGCCGGCCGCCAGTGACACGTTCTGATTTGTCGAAGTCTTAAGGTTAAACGTCTCGTCAGCGGTCATGGTGTGCGAGACCGTGCCATTCGGGTTTTTTGTCGTCTGCGCCTCTACACCAAAATGAAAACGTACGTAATTGCTACTCGTGCCTGTGCGTATGTCGAGCAGGTTCGAGGGGTCGGGGGTCGTGTACAGTGTCGAAAGTGTCGGTTGGCTGGTGATTGGTCCAGCAATACTCATCT
>CAYQTN010000116.1:0-2304 GCA_964420445.1 uncultured Candidatus Saccharibacteria bacterium | reverse complement strand
TGCCGATGGAGTTGTACCAGGACCTGATGTCCTACTTCCATAACGAGCTGCCGCACGAAGAAGAGGAAATGCTACGCGCCAATCTACCGGTGGCAGATCAGGACAGCAACGGGCGCCAGTTGGGCGAGGTCGAAGGTTTCAGAACCTTGACTAATCGGCGCCGAACTCCTACATTCGAGTAAGGACTCTTACAAATGTCTATGACCGCTTCGCCGACAGGCTTTACGCTGCGGCTGCATCCCTCGGGACAGTCTCGCGCAAATGCTTACACGATTGGCGCCGCCTACAACACCCCGATCGGGTTTGGCGACGCCGTGATCCTCAATACCAACGGCACCATCACTGTCGGCACTGCAGCCGCCGATATTGTTGGCACGTTTGCCGGTGTCCATTATGTGGATGCAACTGGCAAGCCTGTTTATGCCAAGCGCTGGCCTGGCGCAGTGGCGGGTGCAACGAACATTGTTGCTTACGTCTATGATGACCCGGATAACGTGTTCGAGGCTCAGTTTGCCGCGACTGCCACCGGTGCCGTTCAGGCTGCAATCGGCGATCAGACCGACTTGGTTGCCGGTACGCCGAGCGCTGCTACCGGTATGTCTGCTCAAGCTCTGAACGCTACACCTGTTGGCGCCGGTGTTCAAGGTCAATTCCGTATCATCGGCTTTGGCCCCGACGGCGTATATGACGCCACCACCAATCCGTTCCCGACTGCGCTGGTCAAGATTGCCCGCCATCAGTTCGTGGCGAACAAAGTTGCCATCTAAGGAGAACTGACATGGCTGGTACAATTATGCGCTCTACCCAGTTTCGGTCTATTGTTGAGCCGATTCTGAACCAAGCATTCGACGGCGTGTACAATCAACGCAAGGACGAATACAAGCAGCTCTTCAAAGAAGAAACCGGCACCCCGCGTGCATATCACGAAGAAGTGGTTCTCTACGGTTTCGGCGCTGCACCTAAGCTGCCTGACGGCCAGCCGGTGACCTATGACGAGGGCGGCGAGCTCTACGTCAAGCGCTACGAGTATGATGTTTATGGTTTGGCGTATGCCTTGACCAAAGTGCTCGTGGAAGACGGCGACCATATTCGCCTCGGCAGCTCGTACTCCAAGCACCTTGCGCAGTCGATGGTTGAGACCACCGAAACCGTTACTTGCAACCATATCAACCGCGCCTTCACTGCCGGTTTCGTTGGCGGCGACGGGGTTCCGCTGGTTTCAGCAAGCCACCCTGTTATTGGCGGTGTACAGTCCAACCTCCTTCCGTCGGCGGTCCTCTCTCAGACGTCACTCGAGCAGGCAATTACTCAAGTGCGTCAGGCCCAAGATGCACGCGGTAAGAAGATCCGTCTGGTTCCGAAAAAGCTTGTTGTCGCCCCGGCCAACATGCTGCAGGCAGAAGTTCTGCTTAAGAGCGTGCTCCGCGCCGGTACCAACAACAACGATCTGAACCCGATCAAGTCGTCCAGCTCGCTGATGGAAAACGCGGTTGTCATGTCGCGTTTGACCAGCCCGACGGCGTGGTTCATCCAGACCGATGCTCGCGACGGCCTCAAGGTTCTTTGGCGTCGTAAGCTCGAAAAGGGTATGGAAGGCGACTTCGAGACCGATTCGGTACGCTACAAGGCTACCATGCGTTTCGGTTCTGGCTGGACTGAGTGGCGTGACCTGTACGGCAACGCTGCGGCCTAACTGGACAACAAGAGGCCTCCGGGCCTCTTAACGCAAGGAGCTACGAGATGAGTTCTACTTACGGAGGCTACGCCTTCAAAACAGGTTCCACGCCGTCTGAGACCGCGGATGCTGGCAATATGGTTTCGGCCAAAGTTGTCGAAATACAAGCTGCCGGCGCAGGTGCCGACCTCAACCAGGATGTCGAGATTCTCATTCCGCCCAAGTCAATCTTGGTCGATATGATTCTTGACACCACGGTTGCTCACACCTCCGGTACCGCTACTCTAGCGCTGGGAAGCGCTGAAGGTGGTGCTGAGTACATGCCGGCAACTGACGTCAAAGCAAATGGGCGGGTTCGTCCGACATTGACCGCTACGCTTGCCGCAATGGGCGAGACGGGCGGTGTTGTTTACGCTCGACTGGCGTTGGCCACAACGACGACTGCAGTCGGTACCACACGAGTAACTCTGCTCTTTATCCAGACTGAGTAAGCTGCGGATCAGCTTAGCAACGAAGGGCCGGTTATTCAAGGCTGGCCCTTATTTGTATCTTAAAGATTTGGCCGGGAGTACGCTATGCGTCCAGTAGTAGTTACGACCAGCGGAGTAAGCGTTTCTCCCTGGGTGCCT
>CAYQTN010000115.1:0-2311 GCA_964420445.1 uncultured Candidatus Saccharibacteria bacterium | reverse complement strand
TCTGCAGCCATATTCCTCGTTGGTGCGTTTATCTCTGCGGCCATCTTGTACGCCGGTATCCGCAGCAGTATTATCGCCATCGGCCGCAACCCGCTAAGCAAGAAAAGCATCCTGCGTGGCCTGCTCGAAGTGATTTTTACCAGCCTTATCGTTTTCATTATCAGCGTCGGTGGGGTATATTTATTGCTAAGAGCATAAGCAATTCTAAAAGGTGGGAACCTAAAATAGCATGAACACGTGGGGGTTGGGATTAGTCATAGGGGCGCTTATCAGTACGGCGCTAGCATTCGTATGGGTTGCTATTCGTTTGGGCAACTCGCCCTCGCGTAAGAAAAAACCGACCGGCGATCCCAAGGACGCCATCGGCCAAGCCGCCGAAGAAGACGTCGAGCATATTTTTAACGATGAGTTCCGTGAAGAGCTTCGGAACCGTGGCCGACTGCACTTCGAGAAGATTATCGGCGAAAACGCCATGTTCCTGCAGCAGGATTTGCGCCTGACGACCAGCCAGATTAACGAATACATGAAGCAGGAGATTACCAAAACCCTGCAAGAAGAGTTTGCCAAATACGAACAGTCTATCGACGACGCCAAGAAGATGGCAATCGAGTCAATCCAGAAGACCCAAGTCGCCCTGGAAGAAGAGCGGCAAATTCTACGTGACAAGCTCGAGAAAGAAGTCGATGTCGAGCGTGACCGGTTGATTAAACGCTTCGAAGAGAATATGGGCGAAATCGTAAATCATTACGTGCTTGATGCCATCGGAAACGAAATCGATCTGAGCGATCAGCTCGAGTATATCTTAGGCGAATTACAAGCCAATAAGGAAGTGATTGTGGAGGACATCAGGAGTGGCGCCTAAAGAACCGACGGCACAGGCTCCTATCCAGGAGAACACGGCGCGCTCTCCTCAGCACGCCGATTCTGTGCATCAAGGCCCGCAACAACCGACTCCCGTAGCGGCTGCACCCCAAGCCCCTGCTCAGGCCGCACCGCTAGCCACAGCCGGCTCTGCCGAGCTGATTTTGCCGTTGAAGGTAACCAGCCGTAGTGATGTGTCAAAAAGCTTGCGCGAACTCGAGTTAGTTGAGGATTATTTTCATCAGGCGGCCATCCGGGGCAACGAAGCCCAAACCGTACCAGTACTTTCTAACAGCCTGGAAGCGTTGGCTGTCGAAAACAACTTAAATCTCATCCACGCCGAAGATCGTAGCCGATTGCGCGATTTCCTTACCCGCCTTAAAGCCAAAGCCCCGGTTGTGCACATGAGTTTTCCATCAGAAGCCAGCGGTGAATTTATCATGAAGCTGCTCGGCTGGTTTAGGTCCGAGGTTCACCCGCACGTTGTGCTACATGTCGGCCTTCAGCCTGAGTTGGCTGCCGGTTGTACGCTGCGCACGCCAAACAAGGCGTTCGATTTTAGCTTTCGTAACCGTTTTGAACAGAGCAAACAGAAGTTGATTGCGGCGCTAGAGGCCACCGGCAAGGCCGATGCCGAGAAATTGTCAGCCGCTTCTGCGGGAGCACAGGCATGAGTAAAGAAGGCGCCAACCTGCATTTTCAGAAGCTCATTGAACAGGGTAATCCTGTCGGTGAGGTCGTCGGCGTTAATCAGTTCATTGTTATGGTTAAAGGCCTGCATCCGGCCAATGCTCACGCCATAGTTATGTTCGAAGATGGCAGCAAAGGGTTTATTAATCACATCCTAGAGGATGCTGTGCTGGTGCTTCACTTAGGTACCGAAAAGCTCCGTGTCGGCACGGTAGCCGTAACCCAATTCGACAAATTGGTTACTAAAGTAGGCAAAGATTTCATTGGCCGCGTCGTGAACGTTATGGGTGAGCCGCTTGATGGCAAAGGTCCGATTGCAGTTGATACTGTCTGGCCGGTGTTCAATCCGGCGCCGCCTATTTTTGAGCGCGAGCTACTCGACCTGCAGCTCGAGACAGGTGTTACGGCGGTCGACGGTCTGTTCCCGATTGTACGCGGCCAGCGTCTGGCTATTTTAGGCGATAACAAATCCGGCAAAACCACGCTAACAACGCAGATTGCCATTAACCAAAAGAACACCGACATCATCACCATCTACGTGCTTATCGGTAAGCGACGCTCGGACATCGACGAACTTCTGACCCGACTGCAAGACACTGATTCGCTCAAGAACACCATTGTTGTGGTATCGACGCTGTTCGAATCGCTGATTATGACCTATCTGGCGCCGTACGTTGGCTGCGCAATGGCCGAATATCTGTGGCAAGCCTGCGACCAAGAGACCATGATTGTCTACGACGATCTCACCTCGCACGCCCAG
>CAYQTN010000114.1:0-2314 GCA_964420445.1 uncultured Candidatus Saccharibacteria bacterium | reverse complement strand
ATGACATGGGTGCTCGGACACTGGTTGCTATATTACGGTTTCTTAGCTCAGCCCGTTTTATTCTTATCTATTCTTGCGTATGGGATGGCCACGCTTTATTACCTAGAGAACAACGATCGCTTGTCGGCGCTTGTCAGACGAGAAGTGCTTCTGATTATGTCGGCGGTTATTATCGTTATTATCTTATTCTCAAGCTGGGGCGACAAGGCAGTCTAAATAAGAAACTTTAAGGGAATTCTCAGTAACAATGGGTAAGCTAAGCAAGATGTTTAAACGCAAACAAACGGCCGCTCCTCAGAGCATAGCAGAGTCAATGCTGCCACAGGCTGAGGCAGCGGTACGAATTAACCCCGTGCGTCCCGCCCGTCAGGCGGCGGCTCCAAAAGCTGGCATAGCCACCACCGGGCTCATGATGCTCATGGCGGTTGCGGCCGGCTTTGGTGGCGGTTGGTTCGGTGCGCAATCCAGAGTGTTGGACGGCGGTGCAATTACGACTACGGAAGCACGCCAGCAGATTGTATCGAGCGAAGGTGAACTGATTAGTGAAATAACAAAAGAAGTCGGGCCAAGCGTGGTATCGGTCAGTGTTACCAGTCAGTCGGTTGCCCAAGGCTTCTTTGGTCTGCAGCAGTACGAATCGGAAGGAGCCGGTACCGGCTTTATTATCAGCGAAGACGGGATTGTGGTTACGAACCGGCACGTCGTCGGCCGCGGTACGACATCGGTAACCGTGACACTGTCTGACGGCACAACACTCGAAGACGTGGAAGTCATCGGTCGGACAGCAGACAGCGACCCCTTAGATATCGCCTTTTTGAAGATAAACGATACAAAAGGCAAGAAGCTTACTGTGGCCTCACTAGGTGATTCGGCAAATATGGAAGTTGGCGACCGCGTGATTGCCATTGGTAACGCGCTTGGCCAGTTTGAGAACACCGTAACGAGCGGGATACTCTCGGGCTACGGCCGTGATATCGAAGCCAGCGACGGCACGGGTGCGGCCGGCAGTATCGAAAGCCTGCAGAACTTGTTTCAGACAGATGCTGCCATTAACCCTGGTAACTCCGGCGGCCCACTCATGAATCTAAGTGGCGAGGTTATCGGTATTAACACCGCTGTTGCTGATGCCCAAAACATCGGTTTCGCTATCCCGATAAACGATGTCAAGGGCTTGATTGCAGGCGTACAAAAGAAGGGCAAGCTCGAACGACCTTACTTAGGAGTACGGTATGTCTCGTTAACCGACGACGCGGCTTATTACTACAATCTCAGCGTCAAGCGTGGCGCCTATATATCTCCGAACCGAAACGGCCAGGAATCGGTGATTAATGACAGCCCGGCTGATAAAGCAGGGTTACGCGAAAAAGACATTGTTACCAAGATAAATGACATCGCAATTGATGAAAAGAACAGTCTGGTATCAGTGCTTGGGCGTTTTTCTGCCGATGAGACAGTGACGCTGACGATAATTCGCGACGGCAATGAACAGGAACTTAAGGTCAAGCTCGAACCTGCTCCATCCGAGTAGAAGCGTCCCACCAAGAAACTTTTAAATAGCAAAGACTTGAATAAAATCTTCACTGACCGATAAGCTGTAGCCGGCTGTTTTGGCAATGAGTTGAAGTTGTTCATGCTGGAATGGCAAACTTTCCGTGAATATAAACAATGGCTTTGCTTGCAAATGATTTATCTGACCAAATAGCTCGCGGTACACATCCAGTCCGTCTTTGCCGCCAAAGATTGCAACAGCGGGTTCCTGCATGGCTGCCGGATTAATGGTGTGCGAGGCTGGCACATACGGCAGATTGGCGAGTATGACGTCTGGAGTATGTTGGGTAGCAAGCAGGGGTTCGAGTAGATTGCCTTTATAAAAACGCACATCCGCTTGTAGTATTTCGGCGTTTTTCATAGCGACTTCCATGGCGTCGGCATTGATTTCGACAGCGTGAACTTGGGCGGCCGGTATCTCAAGCTTGGCCGTTATAGCGATAGCCCCCGAGCCGGTACCGATATCGGCAATAACCGGATTTAGTGGAAGTTTTTGGGACAGGAGCATGCTTATCATTGTTTCGGTTTCTGGCCGTGGCTGTAGCGTCGCAGGCGTAATCATAAACTCACGGCCGTAAAATTCGCTCCTGCCGCGGATATATGCCAAGGGCTCGTGTTGCACGCGTCTGGTAATGAAGCCATCCAGGCTCGTACGAGTCTTTTCATTTAACGAGTGTTCAGGGTGAGCAAGCAACCATGCCCGGTCTTTGCCAGTTACGTCTTCAAGTAGTACGAGCGAGTCGAGGCGTGCTGTGGCGATTGAGGC
>CAYQTN010000113.1:0-2329 GCA_964420445.1 uncultured Candidatus Saccharibacteria bacterium | reverse complement strand
TCTTCTATGGCAATGCCGATGCTGCCGAGGTAGGTTTCGATGACGTCAATCGGCGCCGGTAGAGCCTCGGCGTTGATACCCAAGAAATCGATGGCTTTGCTGACAATCATGCCCGAGCGGTGCGCAACGCCTTTTTCCCGGAGCCGATTGGAAACGCCGACCAGCCCGAACGGCACGTCTACCAACTCGCCGTGCTCAGAACCAAGCACGACATTTTGGCCCGACTTCAGCACATGGCCAATCTGTGTTACAGCGCCTGTTCGTGAATCTAGCTCACGCACGGCATTAGGCATGCCCGCGTAGCGCTTGTCTACCGTAGCCGCGACGGCGTCTGACATACCCACGTCAAGCGGCTGGCCGATCAGACGGTAATGATCCGAGCTTGCCGACAAGCTCTGGTAGCCGAACCGCTTCAGGTCAGGCTCATACGCGACAAAAAAGCCATCCGATAGTTCGGCGTGTGTGGCGGCCGACTCATACAGAGCGCCCATTATCTGTCGTTGCGCGTGCTCGGTCAGATTCTCAAACATGATGTAAAAACTATACTACCACGGTTACGATGCAGGACTGGTGCGGTTCTTGGCCTCGGTCAGCCGAGGCACAAAAGCACGCACGGCATCATCCATGCCCAGCACATGCAATGCGCCGATAAGTACATAGATATCGTCTATCGATTTTTCGGCTGGTACTTCGGCCTTTTCTGCCTCTAATAACATGCCGTCAACGCGTTCGATAAGCCACTTCTCTTGCGTTTCGGTGATAGCGTTCAGAGAACCTACACGTTGCGCATCGGAGCCAACAACTTCTAGCGAACGGGCCGAGTGGTCACGCTTGCGCAAATGGCCGCGGGTGATGAGATTGTTCACGTGTAAAGCAACTGTAGCGACCGAGTTGTAGTTAAGCCCCGCCATAATCTCGCGGTAGCTCGGACTGTAGCCGTGTTCTTTAATAAACGCCTCGATGTAGGTCAGTAGTTCGCGCTGCTTTTTGGTTGGTCGGATTGATTGCGTCATGTTAGTTTTGCTCCTTTCTAGTTATTGGTTGTCAGGTGCTTATGTGCTTTACGCAAACTCGGACGCTCGGTTGCGACGTGCATACCCTCGGGAAACACCCAGAGCTTGTACCAGAGGTAGTTCCAGAACGTAAAGAATCCGCTGGCGATAAACTGGCCTATCTCTGGCTTCAGGCCCGCAAACTCCTCTAGGCCGTACAAAATCGCGTAATTAAGCAGGAATGCGTTCAGCGCGGTGTAGATAATGTAGCGACGAGCGGTAAAGGCAATCTTAGCCGGCCGCTTGGTGCGGAACACCCAGTAGCGCTGCAGCAAGAAATTGAGCGTAATACCAACCGCGTTACCGACAAAGTTGGCCGCGAACAGGCCAATGTGGTCGTCCAGCAGAACAATAAGTATGTACCCGCTCCAAAACCAGACACCGCCGCTGATCATGTACTCGATCATCTGAACAATAAGATGGCGCGTTCGCTTTTTCATGCTTACTCTAATTGTACGCTAGTTTTCGCTTTTTGTACTGACTTTGTACGCTGCCAGCGCATACGCCAGGAGCGCGCCCATAACGTACGCCAGCGTATCGTCAGACCATGCGTGTGATAGAAAGTTCACGATAATAAGACCTATAAAGGCAGCCAGTGCTGCCTGCACCACTATATGCCGGCGCAGAACCCACAAACGCCTGATTAAGATTACGCTCACCGCAATGTACAGCCCCAGTCCTAAGACGCCAAGTTCTTGGCCGATTTGCAGATAAAAGTTTTCCGACAATCTCGCGCCGTCTTGGTTGTAGACCGACGCCGGACCGGCCGCGCCAATGCCTCTGCCCAACGGATGCGTGATGATATCCTTGAGTCCTCCCGTGAGCGCATTAGCCCGTTGTTCATTCGAGCTGACAGCTGAGGGTGAATCCTCGCTGCTGTGGAATACTATGTTTTGCACGTAATCGTTATCCCTCAGCACATACACCGCCGCCGAACTACATGCCAGTAGCACCACTCCGATAATCAGCGCGACCCGCCTCATACGCTTGCCGAATTGCCAGCCGGC
Organism: uncultured Candidatus Saccharibacteria bacterium; assembly: GCA_964420445.1. GTDB lineage: Bacteria > Patescibacteriota > Saccharimonadia > Saccharimonadales > JACDBH01 > CAYQTN01. The sequence continues at coordinate 270 of CAYQTN010000113.1, read as the reverse complement.
AAACAATCCCACGGCCAATGCCGCGCCAATCCAAGCGCTACGCGAATACGTCCCGAACAAAACGGTCGTAGCGGCGATAATGCCGGTCGCAAACTGCCAACGATAGGCACGGAACTTCATGAGACCGGCGCCGAGCAACAAGATGACTGGTATCAAGTAGGCGCCGAGCGGGTTTGGGCCACGCATGGTTGACTGGGCCCGGGGAAACTCCGGGTTGTTATCGACCGCTTGATACGGAACAATCGTCTCCGGGCCGTAACCGATGCTGCT
>CAYQTN010000112.1:0-2452 GCA_964420445.1 uncultured Candidatus Saccharibacteria bacterium | reverse complement strand
AAAATATTCGCACTATCTATCACCTCGACCAAGCTTTGAAGGCGCAGATGCTCTTTAAGCGCGATAAAGATTACGTCGTTAGCAAAGAGGGCGAAATCGTCATTGTTGACCAGTTCACCGGCCGTTTACTACGTGGCCGCCGATACAACGAAGGTCTTCATCAGGCGATTGAAGCTAAAGAAAACGTCGAAGTCCAAGAAGAGTCCATGACGCTGGCGACCATCAGCTTCCAGAACCTCTTCCGCTTGTACGAGAAGTTGGCTGGTATGACCGGTACGGCTTTGACCGAAAGCGAAGAGTTCCATCAGATTTACAAACTCGATGTTGTAGAAATCCCGTCAAACCGCAAAATTGTCCGCGAAGACCGCGCCGATCGTATCTACAAGACAGAAGCTGGTAAGTTCAAAGCCATTGTTTCCGAAGTTAATAAGCTTCATACGGTCGGGCAGCCAGTGCTTATTGGTACCGTATCGATTGAAAAGAACGAAGCGCTGAGTGCGGCACTCAAAAAGTCCAAAATTCCGCACCAAGTCTTGAATGCTAAGAACAACGAACGCGAAGCCGCCATTGTCGCCAACGCAGGCCAGAAGGGCGCCGTAACGCTCGCGACCAACATTGCCGGCCGTGGTACCGACATCGTGCTATCTCCGGAAGTGAAAGAACTTGGCGGTCTGTTCGTGCTCGGCTCGGAACGCCATGAATCACGTCGTATCGACAACCAGCTGCGTGGTCGCTCAGGACGACAAGGTGATCCGGGTGTTACCCAGTTCTTTGTAAGTACCGAAGATGAACTTATGCGCGTATTCGGCGGCGACCGCATCGGCGGTCTGATGGAGCGCCTAAAGGTAGACGACGAAACGCCAATCGAGAACCGGCTTATTAGCAAGAGTTTGGAATCGGCCCAGAAAAAAGTCGAAGGCTTCAACTTTGATATGCGTAAAAACGTTGTCCAATACGACGACGTCATGAACCGCCACCGCAAAGCCGTCTATTCGATGCGCCGAGAAATCCTCCTGCAAGCCGACATCAAGAAGCGTATCAAGGCATTCATCGCCGAAGAAGCAGCAATGCTGGTTGCGTCGCCTGAATCGTTGACCGACAAATTCGAAGGCATTCTAAAGGAGCTGTTTCCGTTCGACGATTCAAGCCTGGACCGTTTGTTCGAAGCTGATGCCAGCAAGTTTGAATCAACGCTAAAAGCCGAAATTGAGGAACTTTACTCTGCCCGCGAAGGTGCGTTCGGGGAAGAAGTGATCCGAAAAGTCGAGCGCGACATATACCTGCAAGTGCTAGATAATCTCTGGATGCAACACTTAGAGAACATGGACCACCTACGCGAAGGTATCCACTGGCTAAGCGTCGGTCAAAAGGACCCCTTGGTAGAATATCGTCGCCAGTCTCAGATCCTGTTCGCCGAGATGCAGGCGACACTTCGCCGCGACGTGCTTCGCAGCATTTTCAACGCCCGTCCGGTATCAGAGGACGAGCTTGACTCGCCGACTGAGACCAGCCTGACGCGGGCAGCCCGCTCGTCCGTAGACAATGCTGACAAAATTCTCCGGGTAGACGAGTTCGACGAAGAGGACTTTTCAGCCGAGAGTTCAGCCGTAAAGGGTGGCACAAAGACGCACACCACCAAAGCCAAGAAGCAAAAGCAACGCAAAGCCGAACGCCAGCGCCGAGCCAAAGCCAAGAAACGTAAGTAACGGCGATATGAAGCATTCTGTCGAAAAAATCACCCTGTCTAACGGTGCCGAAGGCCTGCTGATAGACATACCGGACGCCAGCGTGATGACGTTCGAATTTAACTTCCGAGCAGGCGAATACCTGGTTGAGCCCGCCAAGTGGGAGACGCCGCATATTATGGAGCACGTCCTGCTGGGCGCGAACGAACGCTATCCAAAAGCCCGTGTTTTTCAGGCTGAGTTTGAGAAAAACGGCGCCTACAACAACGCCAGCACCGGTGTCTATGACATTACCTACGAGGCCGAATGCGCTGATTTTGAGTGGGACCGTATTTTAGAACTTATGCTTCTGGCTATCAGTAAGCCACTATTTTTGCAGGAAGAATTCGACGCCGAGCTGGGCAATGTGCGCGAGGAACTAAACGGTCGGGCCAATAATCATTTTCGACATCTCAGTCTAGCTATGCGCAAGTACTGCGGTTATCAGGCTATGACCGACCGAGAGCGCCTGAAGCTGCTAGCTAACAACAGCAAAGACGACATCGAGATGCACTACAAGCGGACACATACCACCAGCAACCTGCGGTTTGTTATTGCCGGCGGCATGAAGGGTCACCGAGCAACCATTGTACGGATGCTTGAAGATATGGAACTCACAAAGGGCAATGGCCGGATTCCACTGCCGGTTGAAATCCCTATCAAACAACCGAAAGGTCTGTACTTACGCAATCAAAGCGTTAAAAACATGTATTTTATCCTTGATACGT
>CAYQTN010000111.1:0-2465 GCA_964420445.1 uncultured Candidatus Saccharibacteria bacterium | reverse complement strand
GCAATATCACGTTCAGAGGTGCCCATAGACCGGCTTAGATTGTCCGTCAGCCCTCCCTGCAAGGTGATGACAGTACCGCCATGTTCGCGTCCGGCCGCACGAGCAATATCAACCTGGTAACCACCTTCACGAAATTTGTGAGCGTGTGACTCGGTAACGATACCGCGGCTTTTATGCGCCATAATTACTGCTTATTGTATGCTCGGTTGTGTTTTTTACAAGCACTAGATTTATTTTGCAGCTCCACGTCAAGTACGCCAACACGTGTAGAATAGAGTCATGCAAAGCCTGCAAGACATTCTTGGCAAAAAAGATTTCGACACGCCGCCCGAAGTCGAGATTATCAAGACATTCGTGCGCAAGACATTCAGCGCCGATGTCGGCGTGATACTGCAGACGCACAGTATTACCATTACAACTCCCTCGGCCGGGCTTGCCGGTAGCCTGCGGCCACTGCTGCACAAACTCAAAAAAGAGCTTGATACAGATAAGAAGTTGTTCATCCGTATATCTTGAGTACAATATAGTCATGGCAGAGAGAAACACCTTTCCCGATTTATCAGAAAGCGACGAGATGTTTTTGAGTGAGCTAAGCGGCGAAATCGAACGGCTCGCCGATCGCCACAACGACAGCCCTCGTATTTTTGTCCCGTCAGAAATCGACGACGAAATCGAACAAGCAATCCGCGACGGCGCCTATCACCCCGAAGATGAAGACATTGAGCCTGCAGTTCTAGACGCACTCATCGTCAACCTATTGACCGAAGACGGCCTCCCTTATTACACCAGCACGCTTGAGCATAAGTCGCCAAAAGGCCATCCCTTCCGCGACTGGGTTCACCAGTGGACGGCAGAAGAAGGCCGGCACAGCCCCAGTATTTACGCTTTTATCCGACGCAGCCGCCAAATAGATATGCGTTTGCTTGAAGCCGCTCGCATGCAAACCCTGGCCAACCCGGACACCCCGCAGCCGGAATCATTCATCGAAGGCACTGTCTACCCCGCCATCCAGGAGCCTGCCACAGAAATCAGCCATCGCAACACCGTCAGCCGGTTACCTTCAACCCATCGCAAGATGGGCAGAAAAGCCATTAGCCCCGTTGTTGGAGACGAAGTAAAACACGGCATCTTCTACGGCGAATTATCCGAAAAAGCGCTCGAATTTCAGCCTTCGCTCACGGTTATCGCTATCGCCAAACAGATTAAAGGTTTTGCCATGCCTGGCAAAGGCATACCGGGATTTCGGGATCGTGCAGAAGCTATTGAGCAAGCCGATATCTTCGGGCTCAAGCAGCTTAAACAGATTTACGATGAGTTGCTGGCAACACGCTGGCCGATTGACAAGCTTCCAAACCTCACCCCAGAAGCCGAACAGGCTCGCGATTTGATTTTCAAAAAGCTTGGCACTATGGCCAAGATACTCACGCGGCGCGAAGAACAGGCCCAGTCTAAGCCAGCAACACCTTGAGTTCTCTTTGAAGCTGCTCCGGATCAGAGTACAAAACTGACGATATACCGAGCGCCTCGGCAGCTACGCAGTAGCGCTCCACATCATCGATAAACACATACTCGTCAAGTTCTACGCCCAAACGCGTAGCCATCAACTCAAACATACGCGGATCTGGTTTTATAAGTCTTGATTCAAACGACATGACGCTGGCATCAAACATCTCGGCTTGCTCTGCCGTAAACAAATCCGCCACGACATCGTAGTTGGCGTTACTCATTAGCCCAATCTTGTACGTCGGTTTTAGTTCCGAGGAGATGAATGCAAACAGCTCCTCGTTTGGCACACGCTTGCCCACTGCGGCACGCAACTCTGCTTCAGGTACGCCTATCGCTTTGGCCGCGTTCTTAAAATAATCGTTGTTGCCAATCATGCCGTAGTCGTTTTGTTTGCCGAGGTCAGTAATCTGCTCGGCCAGCTCTTGGTTATTAGCAATGTATTTACGTTTAAACGGCAGCCAACCGTCCTCGGCCAGCACGCCAAAACAATCAAAGACAATCGCTTTTATCATGCCCTAGACAACACCTTTTGCCTGCATGTCTGCTAAGCGGTCTAAGACTTTGTCTTCCGGGTCCATCAGGTCGTACTCAGCACGCTCTTTCGGCTCAATCCACTCGTATGCGTCGTGTTCGTCACTTAGTACAATGTCGGCTTCACTACTCAACCTACAGACCAAAAACGTGGCAATAATCTGATGCGGCACGCCTTTGATTATCGGCCGCCATTCGCCAACATATAATGGCATGACGATATCGACCGTCAGCCCCGTTTCTTCCCTGACTTCGCGCTGCAGTGCCGCCTCAAAATTCTCGCCAATTTCTATTCGCCCACCCGGCACGTGATAGCGGCCAGTCTGCGTGCCTTCATCGTACGTTTTGGCCTCTCGCAGAATCAGTACTTTGCCGTCACTCACAATGACCGCTTTCATAGCTACTCGTTGCACTATCTGCTGCTCGCT
>CAYQTN010000110.1:0-2527 GCA_964420445.1 uncultured Candidatus Saccharibacteria bacterium | reverse complement strand
AATTAGTTTCAGGGCGTTACCGATGATTGTGCCTTCCAGTTCAGTATTGCAGTCTAGCGTATTCAGCGCGGCGCCGTTGTAAGTTCTGATGACTCCCTGCTCATCGGTGGCAATGACGCCGTCGGCCATGCTGTTTATGAGTGCGCGCAGCTGTTCTTGCTCCAGCCCAGCTTGGGCCTGCGAATCAGCCTCGTTATTATCCATAAGCGGTATTATGCCAAATTGACTGAGGTTGCGCCAGCATTCGGGCTGACAACGGTCTGAAAAGCGCGCAGTTCACTACGGAGACGCTTGGCGCCGGGCAGCGCATGCTCAAAACGGCTCCAAAACGCCGAACTATGGTCTAAGTGTTCGGTATGTACTAGCTCATGAATAAGGACGTAATCTATCAGGTGCCACGGCAGCTGCATAAGAAACAGATTAAGCGTAATATCCTGCTGCTGGCTGCAACTGCCCCATCTTGAGCTGAGTTTTTTGACGTTAACAGAGGCATATGAAAAGTTGTGTTTATCGGCCAGCAGGCGCAACCGTTGTGGTAAGAGTTGCTCAGCTTCGGACTTAAGCGCTTTAACCGCACCGCGCTCGGCCGCAGCCTGGACGCTGGCCTGCTCGCTCGTCATAGTGCTGGGATGAGACACGACTATCCTGTTGCGTGCTGTGCGTACAGTTGCCCGTAATTTGGATGAGTCTGAAATAAACAGCACCCGGTGAGCCTTGCCAATGTGGTCTTGGTGCTGAATAGAGGCCCGACGTATTGGTCGGTGTGTTTCTATCCAGTCACGACGGTCGTATGCGAATTTGATACCGGCTTCGTATGGCAACCAGTACGGCAGACTGACGCGCAAGCTGCCGTCTTTTGTAAAACTCAGACGTATGTTTGTATTGCCCTTTCGTTTCACGAGCTTCAGCGTACCGATGTCGTTAAGTTCGTAGATTTTACTGGGCATGACTAATAATTACCGCAATACGATATTGCGCCGGGCCTGGCGGCTGCCGGGAGCGGGCTGATTGGGAACGAGATTAACCAGATCAGGACGGACCATTTTGGCGGCCGCATCCTTTGCTTTAATGGCGCCAAGATCAGACAGTTTCTTGATAACTGAGCTCATTTGCCCCGCAAAGCTGTGTTTGCCGCTGACGACGACAAAATCTTCGGTTGGTTCGGGGTGCTGCATGTAAGCAGCCAATTGTTTAAACGATTCGACATCGTAGCCAACGGCGTAGCGGTCATCCAGTTTGCGGCGGTCTCGCTTGGCGTTGCGCATAAACGACGTGTCGGCATCTATTTGGAACCAAACCACCACGGTTGAGATCTTGTTCTTGCGCGCCATCTCGCGCATGATTCTTCGCTGGCTGATGCGCATGGCGTTCATGTCGAATACCACGCTGATGCCGGCGTTTAAGAACTCGCTCGTCATGTACTCCATAATACGGCTGAGGGCATGGTTTTCTTGCTTGGTATAGCGTGGCTGTGTAAAGAGTTCGTGGCGTATTCGATCTTGCTCCAGGTGGGCTGCCTGGATGGCGTCACAAAATTGACGTGCGAAGTAGGTTTTGCCAGCCCCAGGAAAGCCATAGAGGAGCAATAGGAATGGCTGACTCGGCAGAAGTTTATCCATATAGAGGACATTTTAGTACAGATACGGTGAAATATAAAATCGTCCTCTGCAACCAGATGACAAATTAACAGATTGAGGCTATAATACCGCCTGATTACTTAGCCTTTCGGTTCTTTAAAATCCGCGAGAGGATTCGCGGATTTTAAGAGGAACCGGCTTGGTCTGATAATCAATGGTGCCGAGCAAACTCGTTTTGTCGGCAGCATGGTTATCAGACCGTTACACGGTGACGAAGGGGTGTAGCTCAATTGGTAGAGTAGCGGTCTCCAAAACCGTTGGTTGCAGGTTCAAGTCCTGTCACCCCTGCCAAAATAAATAGACCTACCGCATGGCAGGTCTATTTATTTTGATGCGAGACTGATTTGAACCCTTGGGTCGAGAAAGTCCGGTGGACTTTCGAGTTTTTCTTGCTTGGCCACCCGAGATGCCTTAGCTCTCGAGGGTGCAATATTATGCTGTCCTGTCACCCCTGCAACGACCTCAGTCGCTTGATACTGGAGCTTAGATAAGATTGCGCTTTTCGCTGTATGAAAATTCACACTCTACTATCGGTAGGCCGCGGTACAATACGAGCAATGAGCCATAAAGAACAAGCAAATTTCACCGACTTAAAAGCACTATTTATTAACTGTTCAATAAAGAAAAACAAATCAAAGTCTCACACCCAAACACTCATGAATAAAGCATCGAATATTATGGAAAAAGAAGGCGTGCAAGTTGAACACATCTATGCCCTTGATTATCACATAGCGTTCGGGATGATAAAAGATGGCAATGACGAAGGTCAATCAGATGACTGGCCTGAGATTCAACAGAAGATCCTTAATGCAGACATACTCGTCATAGGCACGCCTATTTGGCTCGGCGTAAAATCAAGTGTCGCGACTCAAGTTATTGAACGGATGTAC
>CAYQTN010000109.1:0-2577 GCA_964420445.1 uncultured Candidatus Saccharibacteria bacterium | reverse complement strand
GTATTAACTGGCGGTGAGCTGCCGGCGTTGGTTATTGCCGACTCTGTCGTACGGCTCTTGCCCGGAGTTCTGGGGGGTGAGACATCCGCAGAAGTTGAGTCGTTTCAAGACGATGATGTGAGCGTTGAGTTTCCGCAGTACACAAGGCCTGAAATTTATCGCGACTTGTCGGTTCCTGAAGTGCTGTTAAACGGCAATCACGCCGCTATTGGCAAATGGCGCAAGGAGCAGAGCTCATGAGCGAGTCAAATGTAAACAGTATGGAGTCGATGCAGCGCCAAGGGCAACAGATGGCCGTTCGCATAGCGCAGGCCTACCCGTTTTTAAGCGAAGGGTTGGATGTTGGCAATTTTGTTATCGAGTTTGACCACCAAATAGCCGAAGCCGGTAGCCCGATTGCCCGGACGTTTTATGATGAAGATGGCAACCTAGAGACCATCGAGTTAAACAAAACGACACTAGAAGAACAGTATGACAGACTGAAAGAGCAGGTTTCGTTTCAGGAACTTGTCAGCCTTAATGTTGGCATTGGCGTCTGTATGGACCTGTTGTTCCGCCAGATTGCCGATCGCAATAGGCGGTCGTCCAACATGACTTTCGCCATGCTAGACCGTATGAACGACCCGCAAAGTATCAAGCGGTCGCTGTTAAGCGTAGACGAAGAATTTGCTACAAACGGGCACTTGGAACGTGCCGCCAACATGCTGCTAGACGAAAAGCATACTGGTCCCGAGAAGATTGTTCGTATCAACGCACAACGGATAGCCTTTGGTATGGTTATGGTCGCCGAGTCTATGTACGACAGTGACTTGGGGGAACGCGCCGCATTGGCGGTCCGTGACGATATCCGCGAACTACTGACCAATCACTCGGTTGCGACGGCTATGCTTGGGTTGGCGCTAACTAGCGACATGGAAACCGCGTTAAAAGTCGCGGCCGATACGATCCTTGATGCGCGAGATTTGCCGTTGGCAATCCCGGCCAATCGTACCGAGATAGAGGCACTTATTCATGCCTTGCAGGTTGCCAATATCCGCCCTGAACAGATGACGCAGTACGAAGTAACCGATCTTGCTGATATGACACCTCATTCCACCACGGAAGAGGAAATTGCCGATTTATCCGGCTTTACTGTTACCGACAAGCCCACCTAGGCTTAGTAGGCAGGTTTATGCTACTATTTCCGGTTCCGGACAAGAGCTGGGTGCTCCTCGAGCAGCCGGGGGCTGACAAGCTTCATGTTTATGAGATTCTTTACTCTGCGTGTCCAGTATCGCTTGATGATATCTTCATACAAGCGCACGTATTCTTTTGCCATAATTTCCGTAGAGAACTTATCCTCTACGCTTTTACGGCATGCCACCGGGTCAATTTCATCTATCCGCTTAATATACTTTTTAAATTCAGTATAATTTTCTGCCAAGAAACCGTTCACGCCGTGTTCGATTATCTCGGGCATGGCGCCTCTATTGTAGGCAATAACCGGTGTTCCGCTCGCTAAAGCTTCGACAACCGCCATGCCAAAAGGCTCTTCCCAGTCAATCGGGAATAAAAACGCCTTCGCTTTAGCAAAGTGCCGCTTTTGGACATCACCTCTAATCTTGCCTATGTATTCTATTTGCCCGGGTACAAGGTAGGGCGCAACTTCTTCCTTAAAGTAATTGACGTACTTATCATCGGGATGTTGAATTTCCTTGAGCTCTTTTTCCATTTGACTCGTTGTGCTAATGGAGCCGCCAATAGTGCCGGCCATTTTTAGCTTAAGACCGAGCTCATTACAAGCCCGGGCTGCTGTACCTTGGCCCTTGTCAGGGGACATGCTGGCAATAATAGTGAAGTAATCATCCTTCTCGGGGGTAAGAAAGTAATCGTTTGTATCAACGCCGTTATAGATAACCTTTTTGATTTGGGGTAGCAACCCATCCGGCGCCATACTTTTTTGCTTTTTAGATACGGTATTGAAATACAAATTCTTGATGGATTTGAACTGGTCGAACATTAACCTGTTGTCGGGTATGCCGCTTGAAAGCTTGCGCGGGTCAGTGAATGGTTCGTGAAGCGTATGCAAGACGGGCGGCAGATCACTTGCGTACGCTAGGACGGCCGGACCAATGAAGCTATTGTGGTCATGTATGATGTCAAAATCGCCGGCTTTACGGATGATGTTAAGCGAATAGAGTAAGTGCGAAATAGTGATACTGAGTGTTTCGTAATGCGGTCGGTGTATGTGGGGGTACTGATCTTTTTTATGGTACCAATGAATCTTGGTTACATCACTAGTAGACCCGCCAACGGTAAAAAGTTCTACATGATGCCCGAGCGAAGTCAGGTTCGTTGCTAAATTATGTACCACATTTTCAATACCATAAAAACAACCGGGATACAGACTAAGCCAAGGCGGTGCAATAATTGCCACCTTTAGCTTTCTTTTCATATTTTGAATAACCTCATCCTTAACTACTCCATAATACAGAAGAGTACAATCTACTAAAGTGATAAAACGTACAAGTATATTGTAACAAACATAAAATTTCCATAAAAAAACCAAGTTTGCGTTAAGTTTTTCTCCTATGTATT
>CAYQTN010000108.1:2455-2668 GCA_964420445.1 uncultured Candidatus Saccharibacteria bacterium | reverse complement strand
CAGCCAGACACTGGTACCAGCCAGCGAAACGCTGTTTAACTTATCCCTCCCGGCCCTAATAGCCGGATTCTTTTTCTTGTCGGCTACGTTCCACCTAGTCATTGCAACCGTCTATAACAAGACCTACAACAAGAACCTCGCGCAAGGGCTAAACAAAGCACGCTGGGTCGAGTATTCGCTTTCTGCGAGCATCATGATGGTCGCCATTTCCCT
>CAYQTN010000108.1:0-2445 GCA_964420445.1 uncultured Candidatus Saccharibacteria bacterium | reverse complement strand
GAGCCTGCTCATGATATTCACGCTTACGGCAGTCATGAACCTGATGGGTTTGGTGATGGAAGTGCACAATCAAACTACCAAAAAGACCAACTGGCTCAGCTACTGGATTGGTTGCCTGGCCGGTGTAGTGCCATGGCTGGTTGTCGCGTTTTACCTGTGGCTCGGTGCCGCCAATGGTAGCAGCGCTCCAACCTTCGTCTACTGGATATTCGTGTCTATCTTCGTCTTCTTTAACTGCTTCGCAATCAACATGGTGCTGCAGTACAAAAAAGTCGGCAAATGGAGCAATTACCTGTACGGTGAGCGGGCGTACATCATCCTAAGCCTGGTCGCAAAATCACTGCTGGCATGGCAGGTCTTCGGCGGCACGCTGCGCCCGTAACAAACGCGTTATGTTGTCTAAAAAATGCCCAATATGCAAGTTCAATACCGTCTATTACACGGATAACACGGCGCGTTGCGGCCACTGCACGGCATTTCAAAAACAACTAAACTTGCCTGAACGTATCCTGACGTGGACGAACGGCAAAGCGTGGTGGTGGCGTGGAATAATTTTGCTCTGGATTGCTTGGATTGCCTACCGCTACATGACCGACTACTCCTACCCCGCCAATCGGATCGCCAATATCTTTAACGCCATCGATTTCGGTATTCATGAGCTCGGGCATTTTCTGTTTATCTTCTTTGGGGAGTTTATGGCCATCTTGGGTGGCTCTTTACTACAAGTCATCTTCCCGATAGTTTGGATGTTTGCACTGGCTGCCAAGCGCTGGTACTTTGCCGCCAGTATGTGCGTTGTCTGGGTGGGGCTGAACCTCTACGACGTTGCGGCGTACGCTGCCGATGCCCGCGAGCGAACGCTGCCGTTAGCTACGCTGGCTACCGATTACGACAGCGCTCACGACTGGTACCAAATCTTGAGCCGTACCAACCTGCTTGAGTCAGACAAAGCTATCGCCGGCGGCATGCGCTTAGCCGGCGCGGTGCTCATCATCACCGGTCTGCTTTTAGGCCTGCTGTTATTAATCCTGATGATTACCAAGCCGTTCAACCGAGCAGTAAATGAAGCCGATGTTTCAGACGATTCTAGCGCACCCAAAAAACCTGACTCGTCTATATACCCCGCGGCGCCACCGTCTCATTCGTCAGAAGATTTCAAGACACCACACAAATCGGCTTGATAGCTACGAAGCATGCGCAGATAATAGCAGCATGAAACGTGCAGGTGCGCCGACGATATTAATCATTGTCGGCATTACAGGTGATTTGAGCCGGAGAAAGCTACTGCCGGCAATTGAGCAGATTGTTCGTGCCAAAGCGGCACCCGATCGCCTGCACATCATCGGCGTCACTCGCCAAGAACTTTCTGTCGACGATATCCTTAGCCAAATAAAAAGCTCGGGCGACCATACATTCTTACGCAAAAACACCGAGCTATTCAAAATGGACCTCGCCGATCCTGCGGGATATCGCCGACTCAAAAAGCACTTAAGCGACATTGAAAAAAAATGGGGCGAAAAAGCTCAGCGTCTGTTTTACCTTTCGGTACCGCCGCAGGTATCACGGCCCATCGTCGAGCTACTTGGCGACTGCGGCTTAAACGGCAAGCAAAACACAAAAATCTTACTCGAAAAACCATTTGGTAGCGACTACGTCTCAGCTCAAGAATTAGTGAGTGAAACAAGACGGCACTTTACCGAGGATCAGCTGTACCGTATCGACCACTACCTTGCCAAAGAAATGGCACAAAACTTTATCATATTCAGACGTGGTAACTCGCTATTTAAGCGAACTTGGAACAAAGACTTCATCGAACGCATAGAAATATACGCTTCAGAAAAGATAGATATCGAGGGCCGCTCGTTGTTTTACGAACAAACTGGTGCACTCAGAGACGTGGTACAGAGTCACTTATTGCAACTGGCAGCGCTCTGCCTTATGGCCACCCCCAAAGACCCGCATCTGCACGATGTGCCGGAGCTACGTCGTAGTGCGCTGGCTCAATTACGCCTGAGCCCGACTACCCCATTAGAAGAATCGGCAGCACGCGGCCAATACCAAGGCTACCGCAAAGAAGCCGATAATCCGGACAGTATCATCGAGACATACGTCGACATCACGTTTGAATCTACCGACCCAAGATGGGAAGGCGTGCCGGTTCGTATCATCAGCGGCAAGGCGCTCGCTGAAAAGTCCACCCGCATTCGTATCGTTTACAAAAAAGATGAAGATTACGAATCGGACGAACTAGTGCTGATGCTGCAGCCAGATGAAGGCGTCGAAGTCATGCTCTGGACCAAGATTCCCGGTTACGACTGGCGGGTTGAGAAACACTCGCTTAAACTCGCGTTCAAAGACTACTTCGAACTATTACCCGAAGCGTACGAGCGGGTACTTCTAGACGCCATAAACTCCGACCACACCTTGTTTGCTAGTAGCGATGAA
>CAYQTN010000107.1:2177-2723 GCA_964420445.1 uncultured Candidatus Saccharibacteria bacterium | reverse complement strand
TGATATTGCCAAGCAACGTGGTTTGGCGCATGCCATCATTGAAGCCAGCGGCGGGGAGCTGATCGTGGCGTCGGTCGCTACGGTGCGCCCCGGCAACTTGCCACGCCGTGTCATGGGCAGTTTCCGCCCCCGCACGCATCGCTCCAAAGCCAACGCCGGAGCTGCCAAATACCTCGATGGCCGCTTTCAGCCAGATACGCTTATCATGGGCGGCCAATCGCTTGGTGGTATATCAGCGCTAGACGGCGCACTCTGGCACGCCAACCCCGAGCCCGAACGCCGTCAGCCCAGCCAGACCACTATTAACGGCGTTATCACTATCGACACCCCGGCTATATTTGGCCCGCTCAAATATGACGGTCCACTTGTAGAGGGTTTGTTTATGCTTGGCAGGAATTGTCTGAGCGATATGGGGCATTTAAGTATGCGCGAGAAAGCCCGCTTTTTTGGGCCACACATCCTTAATATGGCTACACCACTGGAGTACGCGTTTGTTATGAACGAAATTGGCTTTTCTAAAGAAGCTGACTTTAGTGGGGAGGTCGC
>CAYQTN010000107.1:0-2167 GCA_964420445.1 uncultured Candidatus Saccharibacteria bacterium | reverse complement strand
GTAGAAGTCAGTCATATCTTCCATGTTGAAGATTGTATCCCTGGTGCCGAAGTTGAAAGCCCGCATAGCGTGTCATTTGACGGTGGCCACGCGCGGTTCATGTACGAACCAGAACCGGTCGCCGAGCATATTGTAGGGTTTGCATCAGGGCTACAAGAGGCGCAGGTTATTGCTTTGGACGAATATCGTCCTGCGCAATTAGCCAGCGCCGGCTATTAACTGTGGTGACACGATGGCGGCCGTGGCCGAAGAACTTTACGAAACCAACGAACCGCACGGCCTGCAGATCGCTAACTTCGGGCACGTAGCCGCCTGATACGGGTGAGCGTGTTAGAGTAATGTCAATGAGCGAAAGTGTACCCCCTACGCTTGATGGACTGCCGCCGATAGACCATGACTCACGTGTGTATCACGCGTTGATTGATGATTACCAGTTTCTGCAGCGGCATTTTCCGCGCGCAGTCACTCAGCACGTCCTGCCGTATGAACATGACGGTCGCCAGGGATATGAATATCTGTTTACGGTTGGTGAGCCTATGCGTGCCGAAGACGTGTTTGGCGTTGGGCGCTCGCTTGAAGTTGGCGGCCCCTCGGATTATTCGAGCCTGCGTAGCGTAAAGGGCGCGGTTCGGCCGACAATTGTAACGAATATCGATAAACATCCAAAGCCGGGGGTTGAGGTTGATGAGATTGTAGACGCCGGCCGCATGCACTATCCGTCTCAGAGCCTGCACACGATATTAGCCATGGCGTTGCCCGGCCTGCAACGCGAGCAAGCGGATGAGCAAAAAACTTTGCGGCCGGATTTCTTGCGTGAGGCGCACCGCGTGCTGGAGCCAGGAGGGTTCTTACTTATGTCTGCCGCGTCAAAAGCGGATGTAGAAGATGCGCTGAGCCTCGGCTTTACACTCGAGCAGGGCAACGGTTGTATTGTGGCGCGTATGGCCGCGCTCGAGGAAAATCCGCAGCCCGAAGTCATGACTCACATGGAATTTGAAATTCTTTTGCACGCCTAGTTCTGGCATACTGGTGTAACGATGCCAGAGTTGCCAGAGGTAGAAACAGTTCGTCGAGGTTTGAGCGGTTTGATTATTAAGAAAACCGTGAAGTCTGTTGATTTTGATTGGCCAAAAAGTTTCCCGAATGCGCCAGCCGATATAGAAGCCTTTCTGATAGGTGCGACTGTTTCTGTTGTGCGCCGTCGCGCCAAGGTGCTGATGATTGATTTGGATAGCGCGTACAGCTTGGTTGTTCATTTGAAGATGACGGGGCAGATGGTCTACCGCGGTGAACACGTTTTTGGCGCCGGGCATCCGAACGACAGTTTGATAGGCGTACTGCCGGACAAGTCGACCCGGGTTACATTGACGTTTACGGATGGCAGCCAACTATTCTTTAATGACCAGCGCAAGTTTGGTTGGGTGCGACTATTGCCAACTGTCGAGATTCCTAACATCGATTTTATGAAAAAAGTTGGCCCCGAGCCGCTAAGTAACGACTTCACATCGGCAGTATTTATAGCGCGGGTACGTAAGCGTGCCAACACCAGCATCAAGGCTGCCTTACTCGACCAAACGGTACTGGCAGGTATCGGCAACATCTATGCCGACGAAGGTCTATGGGGCGCACGCATTCATCCTGCTACAAGAGTGCGAGACGTGTCTGATGCGAAGCTACGGACGTTGCATAAGGAACTGCGCGAGGTATTGGAATTGTCTATCGAAAAGGGCGGTTCGACCGACCGCAATTATGTGAATGCCGAGGGCAAGAAGGGTAGCTACACCGACTTTGCGCGAGTGTTCCGGCGTGAAGGCTTAGACTGCCCGCGACACTCGGGCACGGCAATTATAAAAAGCCGGGTGGCAGGCAGGGGCACGCATACGTGCCCGAAATGCCAACCGTTAGTCGATAAGACTGTTCAGTAGTTCACGGACCTGCGCGACATTTTTAATGCGATGGCGCGCGGCTGTGCGGCCCGGACCGATTTTAAACGTGTAGGCGTTCTCCGGCGCGGCTTTAAACATATCCTCGTCTGTGTAATCGTCGCCAAGTATCAAGCACATCTCGTACGGTTTTTTGAGCAGCTGTTCTACTGCCAAACCTTTGTTTACGAGCGGACTTTTTACCTCTACAATCTTGCTGCCGCGGTACATTGCCAGGCCAAATC
>CAYQTN010000106.1:0-2728 GCA_964420445.1 uncultured Candidatus Saccharibacteria bacterium | reverse complement strand
TTTAAGCTGATACCGAACGCATTGATGCTATTTAGGGGCATCCCCAAGATGGTTTTACTAGTCGAGTTTACAGGCGATACCCCGGACGAAGTTGCCCAGCGGGTACACGATATGCGCATGGACCTGCAAGAATTTAAACACCAGTCATTGTTTGAAGAAGACGAAACCGAAGCCAAGGCCCGCAAGTTTTGGATTATGCGCCGTGCCAGCTTTCAGCTGCTGCGTAGCAAAGTAAAAGACAAGCATACTGCCCCGTATATTGATGATTTAGTCGTGAACCCCGAGCACTTGCCTGAGTTTTTGCCCAAATTACGCAAGATTATAAAAAAGTACAAGCTACTCGCAACTATTGCTGGCCACATGGGCGACGGCAACTTCCATGTTATTCCGCTCATGAAACTCGAAGACAAAAAAGAACGTGCCAAGTTGGAGCCAAGTATGCGCGAAGTAAACGAGCTGATATTGAAGTACAACGGCAGTTTAAGTGGCGAGCACAACGACGGGCTAGTACGTGGCCCGTGGTTGGAAGAAATGTATGGCAAGAAAGTCGTTAATCTTTTCCGCGAAGTGAAGCGTATTTATGACCCCGAAGACATCTTTAATCCGCATAAGAAAGCGGATGCTACGTGGGAATACAGCTTTAGCCACGTGAGAGACCACTTTTAAGACGAGTCACCAAGTTTGCTAGCGGACGTTATTGTGCTGAGCTGCGAGTTTGTGACGAGCGAGCTCGTTTAAGACACTTACAATTGCGAAGAAGACGATGCCGGTTAGGCAGGTGCGAAGGACGCTGGCGTTATTAAGAAAAATCAGTGAAGTGCCGCTGGCTAGCGTGCCGCCGGCGAGGCCGTAGGCTGCGTTAAGTTTGCTTTTACTAGGTGCAAAAAAGTTCTGCGTCGCGAGGCCGAGGCTGGCGAGCGCGAGTACAACGTGGATTAATGTCATCATAGTTAATACTATACGCCAAACGTAAACGCATGAGAATGCCGGTGTGTGAACTGATAAAGAAAACCACCGATTCTACGTAAACGGCTGTTATTAGTAACTGTCGGATTAGCGGAATTTGCGAGTAGATTCATGAGATAAAACTGGGTGTCAATTTGTCGGATCAGTTCACGCAGATCCCGCTGAATGATATCTCTGACTTCGCTAGCTTTATACTTTTCATTTAGATGGGCAATAACACGTACGGGCTCTTGAACGTTGAGCGATTGGAGCAAATAAACAAGCGCCTCAACTTCGTTTGACGTTAGTGGTTCCTCAGCTTCTTGTTGAATATCGGCCTTTTGAGCGAGCAGATCTAACACTTCAGCGACTGCTTCCCTGGCCTCTTCGATGGGCAGGTCTGGGGCGGCCTCATTCAAGACAGGCGCCGTGCCCAAGAACTCTTCGGGTAGTAGTTCCTTTGGGGCTATCACCAGGGGATCTTGACCGGCACCGAGTGTTTCTACCGGTAGTAGCCCATCCTCTACTGGGCTAATTTCCTCAAGCCCGACAGTAGCGTATTCGGACAGCGAATCTGGCGCGGGGGCGAAGTTCCCGGCTGTGAATACGGCCGCGGGCTCACTTGCCCATGATGGCTCAATTGGCTCGGTATCTGCACCTGACTCTATGGTCTCAATCGCTGGCGTCGAGCCATAAACGTCCACATCTGTGCTCGCAATAGATGATTCGGCAACTCGTTTCGGCTCGGGTACTGATGCTGCCGATGGCGCTGGAGCGTAATCCTGTGTCTGCAGGTCTTCGACGGTGCTGGCTGTACTTGCTGCCAAATAATCTTGCTCAGGATGAGCTTCTATCATTACTGGCGTGCTTGGCCTAAGATCTGCACCTATAGCCGGTGGAACAATAGGTTCAGCAAGTTTGATCATCTCTTGTTCTAGGTTGGGCTTGTGCTGCGGCGGTTCCTCTGCCGGTCGGCCGGCTTCAACTTGTTCTGCCAGTATCTGCTGCGGGACATCTCCCGGACTATTTGGCTCGGCGGACTCGAGCCGAGGTTGTAGGACGGGTTGGGCTATTTCAGTCTCATGAACAAGTTGTGGCTGTACGGCGACGGCTTCAATCTGCTCGGTTTGGCTTTCGGCAACGGCAGTGTTTCGTGTAAGGTCTTCCGATTCGGCTAGTTGTGGACGGTCTTTCTTTACAGCATCGGGCTCCACAATTTTTGTTTCCGGCACGGTGTTCTTGTCGAGCTCAGCCTGCGGCTGTTCTGGCAGTAGCTGTAAGAGCACCTCGGCTTGTTCGACGGGCATCTTGGATAAGAACGGACAGCGCGCGATTGCCTCTTGGGCGCTGTGCGCGACATGCTCGCCGTAGACCAGCATATCAGCGGTAGTCTCCTCAACCGGAGGATCGTTACTGACCGTCGCTTCCATGTACCCACTCCCCGTGCTCGTCTTGCTCGAGGCCAAGCATCTGTACAGTGGCCGCATGGATACCATCTCTCATAGCACCATAGCCGGGGTCGCTCTCGTCCATGCCCAAGAAGCCTTCGAAGGCCGCGACTGCTTGTGGGTTGCCGTGCGAGACATACTCCGCGACAGACATCTCGCGGTCATGATAGGTAAACGTATGATGCGCGAACTGGCCCAGGCCAAGGCGCTCCAGTAATATTTCACCGGCTGACTTTTCGTGACTGTCAATGGTTTCGGCGGACACGCTCACTCCTTTTTTCTCAATTACGCTTAAGTATAGCAAAAATTACGGTAGCCAGTGTTCAAGTGATATG
>CAYQTN010000105.1:0-2731 GCA_964420445.1 uncultured Candidatus Saccharibacteria bacterium | reverse complement strand
CCAGTTCGGCCGCGGACAGTTCCAATACCGATCCGGCGTCGGTGCCGCTGCCCATAGCTAGCCCAGCATCGGCTTCTACAAGCGCCGGGATGTCGTTTACGCCGTCACCGGTCATGGCGGTAATTTCGTGTCCCTTGGCGGCCTTTAGCATGGCGTACTTATGTTCCGGCAAGACGCGGCCGAAAACTTTGGTATGTTCGAGCGCCTTCCATATCTTTTTCTTATCTTTTTGAGCAAGTACCGTGCTGTCGGATATCTCAGAGCTGTGGGTGGCGATTCCCACCTGAGACGCGATATAGCCGGCCGTTTGAACATGGTCACCGGTCAACATGACGACTTTTATGCCTGCCTCATGGGCCTCGGCAACCGCCTGTTTTACTCTTGGCCTAATCTCATCACTCAGACCAACAAAACCGTTGAATGTCATACCCGTCAGAACCTTATGGTCTAGGTTATCCGGAACCTTGCTAAGGTGCTTTGACGCAAAACCAATTGTTCGCTGGCCTTTGGTCGTAAACTTCTCGAGATTTTCTTTAGCAGTGGAAAGTACGGCCGGCTTTTCGCTCTTGCAGTGGAACAGTACTTGTTCGGGAGCGCCCTTAACATGCAGCACGTAGCCTTTTTCGTGTTTCCAGATCATGCCGCTCAGTCGGAGCGCCTGGTTAAACGGAAACTCTTTGACTTTAACCCAGGATTTTGGCAGCTTGGTGTGCTCGACAGTCTTATAGAGCAGCTGGTCAAGCGGGTCCTCTGAATGCCCCTCGCCGTTCAGACTGGCTCGTAAGGCCATATGAAAATGACTGGTGTCAGAGTGCGCGCTGTAGGTACCTGCGACAGATAGGCGGTTCTTAGTAATGGTGCCTGTTTTGTCGGTCGCAATCATGGTTATGGCGCCCATGGTTTCCATGGCCGATATTTTTCGGACCAGTGCTTTTTGCTTGGCCATCCGGCGGGCGCTTATTAGCAATACCAATGTCATGGCGACAGGAAGGCCTTCCGGAACGGCTGAAACCGCCAGGCTCAGGGTAAACTTAAGAGCTTCGCTTAACTCGATACCCCGGTAGATAGCAAGGCTGAAGACGAGAACCGTAATAATGCCGATGCCAATCAACAGGCGCTTGGTAAGGTTGTCTATTTTAACTTCAATCGGCGTCTTGCCGTCATCAGCTTCTGACGCCAGTCTATTGATAGCGCCCAGCTGGGTGTTGTCACCGGTCTCGGCGACCATAAGCAAGCCGGTCCCGCCGTGCACGTACGTGCCTTTGAATATCATGTTCTCCTGGTCGTATATCTGTTTGGTGCCGTTCAGGGCTCCGGCGTGTTTATGAACAGGCAAGGATTCACCGGTCAACATTGATTCGTCGACCTGCAAGTGATTGGCATCAATAATGCGGCCGTCTGCCGGCACTTTCATACCCTCGTGAATACGCACGACGTCGCCTGGTACAAGCAATTCGATTACCGTTAGCTCGTCATTGTGCCCGGGTCTGAGAACACTGACTTTTTGCTTGTCGCGGGCCATCAAATCTTTAAGGGCGCGGTTGGCGGAGAACTGCTGGAAGTAATAAATGAGCGCGTTAATAACAACGATAATGCTGATGATAATCGCCTCGAACCACTCTTTCTTGAAGACGCTGAGTAGTGCCGCGAACATGATGACAATCACGAAGTAGCTGGTGAATGGCTCGATGATTCGTCGCCAGATAGATGTTTTTTTGGCGCTGAGTTCGTTACGGCCGTGTACTTTGAGACGGTTTGCCGACTCGTGGGCGCTAATGCCCTCGTGCTTTGACCCTAATCGCAGTAGGGTCTCTTCTATTTCTAGGTTGTATATGTGTTTTTGCCCACTCGCCAAGATATGTATTCCGCTTACGTTCCTATCATTCTAACATAAAAACACCCCTGACAGGCAGGGGTGTTTTTTGGCTTAGGTGTGGATTACCAGCTGCGCTGGCCACGGTCGCCACCGAAATCGCGGCGAGGGCGCTCTTCACGTGGACGAGCTTCGTTCACGGTGATTGAGCGGCCACCCATGTCGGCGCCATTGAGGGCCTTCTCGGCAGCCTTGCCTTCGTCGTCACTTTCGAACTCGACGAAGCCAAAACCTTTGCTACGACCGGTTTCACGGTCTTTGACGACTACAGCCGATGCTACAGTACCGTGAGCTGCGAACGCGTCGCGAAGCTCATCTTCGGTAGTAGAAAACGGCAGGCCGCCTACAAATAATTTGTACATTTTGATCCTTCTATAGGATAGGTTGTTAACGCAGTGATCGACCTACTTCTTCCGTCTTGCTAGCTGATCCGAACTCTTCCTGCGTTAAAACCGAAGGCGAACATTCAATTGACTAGATAAGAACAGATATTACCTGCAAAGACAAGTAAAGCATGAGAACTGTAAAATAGCAACCGTAATAATGCAATAAACATAAACATTGTTGACAAATAAGCAAAAGCGTGTATAATGATAATTACTGTCATGACATACAAAAACAGTAAAAAAGGAAACAAAAAATGTTACGCGGAATAGCTTATGAATATGCGGCGACAGACGATACGGCCATACTGGCCATAGATAGAGAAATCGCCAAGTTATAAAGAAAGAGCTCCCCAGTTAGGGGAGCTCTTTGTATAGTTGCGTCCGACTAACTATATCCCGAGAATCTGCTTTTTCTTGGCTTCAAACTCTTCTTGGGTCAGTTCATCGCGAACTCGAAGAGATGTGATTTCTC
>CAYQTN010000104.1:0-2802 GCA_964420445.1 uncultured Candidatus Saccharibacteria bacterium | reverse complement strand
GCAGCCAAAAAGGAGAGCAAGTAATTATACAGCAAGAATCACGTCTCCTAGTGGCTGACAACTCAGGCGCGAAGGAAATCCTGTGCATCCGTGTACTCGGTGGCACTCGCCGTCGCTACGCGCACGTTGGTGACGTCATAGTCGCAACCGTTAAGCAGGCCAGCCCGAACGGTACGGTAAAGAAGAAGTCAGTCGTACGTGCTGTCGTTGTCCGTACCCGAAACGCAATCCGCCGACCAGACGGTTCGTCTATCCGCTTTGACGACAACGCCGCTGTTATTATCGGTGATGACAAGCTACCAAAAGGTACCCGTATCTTCGGTCCGGTTCCGAGGGAGCTGCGCGATCAAGGTTATGCCAAGATAATTTCTTTGGCTCCGGAGGTACTCTAAATATGAATACAACTATCTTTAAGATCAAGCTAAAGAAAGGCGACACCGTCGTTGTCCGTACCGGCAAATACAAGGGCCAGACAGGTAAAGTTACCGCGACGCACCCGAAGTTGAACGCCGTCACTGTTGAAGGCATTAACATCGTCAAGCGCCACGTAAAGCCAAACCGTCAGCACCCACAGGGTGATATCGTCGAGCTCACAAAGCCTATGAACGTATCAAAAGTGGCCCTGTACGATCCAACCACCAAGAAACCATCAAAGATTGCATTCAAAACCGACGCTAAGGGTCTCAAAACCCGCGTCTATAAGAAATCAGGAAAGGAGATCAAGTAATGGCTACCGCTAAGACCGCAAAACCCGCCAAGACTGCTGTAGCAGCAGCCCGCTTGAAGACGCTCTACCTGACTGACTATGTAAAAGAACTGCAAAAGGAACTTGAGCTTAAGAACGTCAACGACGTGCCTAAGCTTGAGAAAATCACCTTAAACGTCGGCCTTGGCCGTGCCAAAGATGATAAGAAGCTGCTCGAGATCGCCGCTAACACTATCACCAAGATTACTGGCCAGAAGCCGGTTGAAACGCTAGCCAAGCAGTCTATCGCCAGCTTTAAACTGCGCGAAGGCAACAAGATTGGCCTGAAGGTTACCCTTCGCGGCGAACGAATGTACGAATTCCTCGACCGCTTAGTTAACATCGTCCTACCACGCCTGCGTGACTTCCACGGCGTAAGTGCGAAAGCATTCGACCGCCAGGGCAACTACAGCCTCGGACTAACCGAACAATCGGTTTTCCCCGAGCTGACGTTTGAAGAAACAACCACCCCGCACGGCCTACAAGTTGTCATGAGTATCAAGGCGAAAGATCCTACTCATGCCCGTGCACTGCTCGTAAAGTTCGGTATGCCGTTTGAAAAGGAGAAAAAGTAATGGCTAAGAAATCCATCATTGCACGCGATTTGAAGCGTCACAAGATGCACGCCAAATACGCTGCCAAGCGCGCTGAGCTGATAGAGCTCGGTGATACAGAAGGTTTGGCTAAACTGCCACGCAACTCTAGCCCCACCCGGCTAAAGAACCGCTGCGCCGAAACCGGCCGCCCACGCGCCTACATGCGTCAGTTCGGCCTGAGCCGTATTAGTTTCCGTGAACATGCCAGTAAGGGAGAGATCCCGGGCGTAACGAAAGCGAGCTGGTAACGAATATGAGTATGGTATCTACTGACCCAATCGCTGACATGCTAACCCGCATCCGTAACGCTATTGCCGTACGGAAGTCTGAGGTTACGCTGCCGCATTCCAACATGAAAGAAGCGGTCGCCCGCATCTTAAAAGACAACAGGTTCATTGAAGGTGTCGCCGTTGAAGGCGATCGCCCGGGCTTCCGAAGCCTGCGACTGACCCTGAGTGGTGAAGGCAGCAATGCCCGTATCACCGAAATTGCCCGTTTGAGCACCCCAGGTCGCCGCATGTACGCCAACGCTACCGACATTCCAGTCGTCAAGCGTGGCCGCGGTATCGTTATCATCAGCACCTCAAAAGGCTTGATGATTGGCGATGACGCTCGCAAACAGCGTCTTGGCGGTGAATTAATTTGTAAGATTTACTAAAAGGAATCATAACCATGAGTCGAATAGGAAAACAACCTATCCAAATCCCCACAGGAGTGACAATCACTGTCGACCCAGAGCTGATTACCGTCGCGGGCACCAAAGGCACGCTAACGCAAGCTCAGCTTGAAGGGATTATCCTAAAGATAGAAGACGGTGTACTTACCGTATCCCGAATTAATGACGAGCCGAAGAACCGCGCCAAGCACGGACTGATGCGCACGCTCATCCACAACATGGTTGTCGGAGTCAGCGAAGGCTTCTCGAAACAGCTCGAGCTAAACGGCGTTGGTTACCGCGTTGCAATGGCCGGACAAGGCTTAAAATTCAACATCGGTCTCAGCCACGAGGTTAATTTCGCGATGCCACAAGGCATTACCGCGAACGTCGAACAAAATATCATTACAGTTACCGGCATCGACAAGCAACTTGTCGGTCAGGTCGCCGCTGATATCCGCAAGCTTAAGAAGCCTGAGCCATACAAGGGCAAGGGTATCACGTACGTTTGCGAGCGAATTTTGCGTAAGTCCGGTAAGTCAGGTAAGGACAAATAATCATGAATAGCTTATCCCATAAACTCAAGAATCTTCGCTTGCGCAAGGCACGCATCCGTTCACGCGTAAGCGGTACGGCAGAACGCCCGCGGCTGAGCGTCAGCGTGAGCAATATGCACATTAGCGTGCAGATTATTGATGACGTTAACCATAAGACCATTGTCAGCGCCACTACCGTCGGCAGCAAGATCGCTACCGGTTCTCTGACTGCTAAGGCAGAGGTTATCGGTACCGAGATTGCCAAGAAGG
>CAYQTN010000103.1:714-2844 GCA_964420445.1 uncultured Candidatus Saccharibacteria bacterium | reverse complement strand
CATCGCTCATACCATCGATTGGCAAAACAAAGACGGCCGGGCCGCGACTGAAGTATGCTGCATATATGCTACAGCCCCCTTTATGTTGGCAAGCGACCTGCAGCGCGGTCTTCAAGTGCTCCAGGCCACCAGTGCAGACTATGCGTTTTCTGTCACTAGCTACGCCTCTCCAATCCAGAGAGCTCTTCGTCTTACGCCGAGCCAACGAGTTGAAATGTTCCAGCCGGAACACTTTAACGTCCGTTCCCAAGACCTCGAAAAAGCCTGGCACGACGCCGGACAGTTTTACTGGGGCAAGGCACAGGCTTGGTTGGCCGGCAAGTGTCTGTTTAGCCAAGATGCAGCGCCTGTACCGTTGCCCCGACACCGCGTTCAGGATATCGACACCCCTGAAGATTGGGAACGCGCTGAATTGATGTTCAGGGCTCTCCGACAGTACAAGCTCTGATGCGTATCGCTTTTCGTACTGATGCATCCCTCCAGATGAGTACCGGTCACGTCATGCGCTGCCTGACGCTAGCCGATGTACTGCAGGCGCAAGGTGTACAATGTACTTTCATTTGCCGCCAGCAACCGGGGAATTTACTGGATTTTATTACGCAGCGCGGGCATAAAGTGATAACTCTACCAGCAGGTGACAAAAACCAGCAGGCGCTAGGGCCGGTGCATGTCTCATGGCTGAGCACAGATTGGGCTACGGATGCCGAGCAAAGCCAGCGAGCATTGGGGCAGGAAAGTGTAGACTGGTTGGTGGTGGATCACTACGCGCTGGACCGAAGCTGGGAGCAAGCCATGCGTCCGTATTGTCGTAAACTCATGGTCATTGATGATCTGGCGGACAGGCCGCACGACTGCGACTTGTTGCTGGATCAAAACTTGGGCCGAACTGAGCAGGACTATGCCGACCTTCTCCAAGGCAGTACACAAACGTTGATCGGCACAAAATACGCACTGTTACGCCCTGAATTTGCGCGGTGGCGCGAATACAGTATGGCTCGACGTCAGCAGCCGCAGCTTAAAAACCTGCTTATTACTATGGGTGGTGTGGACCATGGAAATGCTACAGGACAGGTGTTGGATGCGTTAAAAACTTGTGAACTGCCGACCGACTTACGAATCACTGTCGTCATGGGTCCGCACTCCTCTTGGTTGGCACAAGTGCAGACGCAAGCCGCAGCAATGCCTTGGGAGACCCAAGTGTTGACAGGTGCTAACAACATGGGGCAGATTATGGCAGACAGTGATCTAGCGATTGGGGGCGCTGGCAGCACCGCATGGGAAAGATGCACGTTGGGTCTACCTACTTTAGTAATGGTGTTAGCGGAAAACCAGAAATTAGGAGCTCAGGCCTTGCAAGCAGCCGGCGCTGCACTGATGCTGAAGGACATAAATGCTATCCGTGACCATCTGCGGTCTATAGTTTTCTTAGAAGACAACCAGTCTGTGCTGCTGCAGATGAGCAAATTGGCAGCCCACCTGAGTGATGGAAAAGGTGCCAATCGCGTTGTTCAGAAATTGCAAGACAAACATGTTTGAGAAGTGCTCTGTCAGAGCAATGAACTATCAAGATTTATCAACAGTGCTGGTTTGGCGCAATCACACTGATATCCGTCACTTCATGCTCACCCAGCATGAGATTAGTCTTGAAGAGCATGAGAACTGGTTTGCGCGGGTTAGTCGGGACAATTTGCGGCGGCTTCTGATTGTTGAGGACGCACACCAGCCAATCGGTTTTGTTCATCTCAGTAATGTCTGTGCCGGCGGCATTGCGGATTGGGGTTTTTATACTAACCCAGACGCCCCCAAAGGCAGTGGCCGAAAGCTGGGTTGGACGGTTTTGACCTATGCTTTTGGCGAACTTGCCTTACACAAAGTATGCGGACAGGCCATTAAAAGTAACCTAGCGTCTATCTCTTTCCACAAAAAACTTGGCTTTAAGCAAGAGGGCGTACTTCGGGACCAGCAACGGATTGCAGGTTCGTATCACACGTTAATATGTTTTGGATTGCTAGCACATGAATGGCAGCAAGAACAATTGTTTCAGAAAGATTGACATGACAAAGATTGAAATCGCCGGTCGTCCCATTGGTATCGGTTATCTGCCCTATGTGATTGCCGAACTCTCTGCTA
>CAYQTN010000103.1:234-704 GCA_964420445.1 uncultured Candidatus Saccharibacteria bacterium | reverse complement strand
CTTGAAACCGCTCTGCGCATCATTGAAGAAGCAAAAAAGAGCGGCGCAGATGCTGTCAAATTGCAAACCTATAAGCCGGATACCATCACCCTTAACAGCGACAGCGAAGATTTCAAGATACGCGGCGGTCTTTGGGATGGCCGTACGCTTTACGAGCTGTATGAGGAAGCTCACATGCCATGGGACTGGCATAAGCCGCTGTTTGAGCTTGCTCACAAGCTTGGTATTACCATCTTCAGCTCGCCGTTTGACACCACCGCCATCGACCTGCTGGAAGACTTGAATGCGCCGGCTTATAAGATCGCGTCCTTTGAAGCTGTAGATCTGCCGTTGATTAAATATGCCGCAAGCACCGGTAAGCCTATGATTATCTCAACAGGCATGGCAGATGCCGAAGAAATTCAGGAAGCCATCGACGCAGCACGGGAAGGCGGCTGTAAGCAACTGGCTATTCTCCATTGCGTGAGCGG
>CAYQTN010000103.1:0-210 GCA_964420445.1 uncultured Candidatus Saccharibacteria bacterium | reverse complement strand
CGTACCATTCCGGACATGTTCGAGCGTTTTGGGCTAGTTACCGGCCTGTCCGACCATACTCTCGATAACACCACAGCTATTGCCAGTATTTCGCTCGGTGCCTCTATCATTGAAAAGCATTTCACGCTCGATAGAAACGGTGGGGGGCCGGACGACAGTTTTTCGCTCGAACCCGAAGAGATGGCCGCGCTGTGTCATGGTGTAAAGACC
>CAYQTN010000102.1:0-2856 GCA_964420445.1 uncultured Candidatus Saccharibacteria bacterium | reverse complement strand
CAATCCCCGGCCTGCCGGATGTATCACCAAACCCGGCCTATGCCAATGTCGACATAGCACACACTGCTAATGAAGGCGGCAGCCTCATTACCACCACCCGCCCGAACGGCGAGACTATCTATATTCCCGAGCTTCGTAGCCTGGCCGACAACACTGCCTTTGGCGAATCGGCCGTAGCACTGATGATGGCCTATATTACAACTGGTGATCAGAACGTACTCGATACATTTAGTACCGACCCAGAGACCCAAGCCATGTTGGCAAATATGCGCCAGACGCTCTTTATTGAGAACTTTGATGCGGTTGCCACCATTCCAACGGCACCGAACTTCCAGATGGTAGCCTTCGATACTCCTGAGGCACCTGCAGAGTTCGGCTACAGCCCGTTGAGTGGTTTCGTAACCCTCTACGAGGGCGACCTATTCATGAGGTTGTCAGACGATGCCCAATGGCAGGGCCTTAACTCAACCTCGCCATGGAAAGCTCAGTACTTTTTTGAAACGCTGGCGTTCAAAGTTGAGGAAAGCGCCGCTGGTCCACGGATTATCGGGCTGAACGTTTCTCTGAAGCCAACCGTCTAATAAATAGAGTTCTTTTGTCTTTAACACCCGCATTCTCCTTCGTAAATGGAGAGGCGGGTGTTAATATTAGCGCATGCGCTTTAGCAGATTATTTTCTGTGTTCTTCTTGTCGGTAATCGTCGCGAGCCTTTTGGCAATCTTCCCAGCCCAAAAAGCCGAAGCCCTGGCAGCCTCCGTCCGGTTCTTAAACCGTTATAATGCCATGCTCACCGGTCTTGACGTCACACAAGCTGACCGAGACAGCGGCGACCTTAACGACGAACTCGATAGCCTGAGCATAGACCAAATCAACCAAATCATCGACGCGCAGCTCACCGATGCGCAGATGGTTGACGCCAATATAACAGATAACACCCTAGAGTACGTCAACTCGGATGACAACTGCGAAACCAAGCTGCGATTTCAAGAAGACAGTTGGCAGCTCACCCGAATAGGGATTGTCGTCTCGGGCAAAGGCTGCGTTGAACTTACTCCAGGCAAAGACTGGAATCTCGGAGGAGCATCGGGTGGCGCCAATGTTGATGTCACTAATATCACCATGTGGTTTCGATGGGAAAACGAAAACACTATGGTGCGGGTTGATGGCAAAGAGGGCCAGTTTGTCGAAGACCCCTTGCAGCCCGGCAACTACTTTAGGGTAGAAGAGGCAGGTGAGGACGATCAAGACTCGGTCACACTCAATGATGGTTCTTTGGATGGCGGATACTACAACCGAGACGATAACAGTTTCCCTATAAAAATCGGGGGTCTCGAGAACAGGGAAGAGCCGCCAACCGACTTCGAGGACGCCACCAACAATGCCGGCAGCCTCACGCCTCAAGAAGACAAAAGTTGCGAGAACACCAGCCTGTTAGACCTCGGCTGGATACTTTGTCCGATTATCCGCGCCACAGACGGCACCCTGAACTGGATGGACACCCGCATCCAGGGATTGCTGGCTATAAACGAGAACAAGTACCAAGACAATGAAAGCCTGTTTGTCGCCTGGACGCAGATTCGCAATATCGCCTACATTATTTTGATTCCTATTATGCTTGTGATGGTCATCGGCACCGCAATCGGCGTAGAGGCGTTTAGCGCTTATACAGTCAAGCGCTCATTGCCACGCATGGTGGCGGCCGTCATATTTATCACGTTCTCTTGGTACATCACCAGTTTTATGATTACGTTCATCAACGTCGTGGGCGGCGGCATCCTCGGGTTACTGACCGCGCCGTTTACACTCGGCGACGTGCCCGCCGGGCAAATTCAGCTCAGTACATTGTTCGGCCCGGGACAGGATTTCTTAAGTACGCTCTTGATTAATGCGGCGGTGGCAGCGGCAGTGGTGGTTATTATCTGGCTCTTCCTTGGCACCATGGTGTTGGTGGTGCTAACGGCATTCTTGGTGCTTTTGCTGCGGCAGATGTTTATTATCGCGCTCATGCTGGTAGCACCATTGGCTATTTTGGCCTGGATTTTCCCAGGCAATGATAAATTCTGGAAAATGTGGTGGGACGCCTTTACCAAATTACTGCTCATGTTCCCAATTATTATGGCGGTGATTGCCGTTGGGCGTATTTTTGCGGTTGTAATTCTCTCTACCGACAATGGCGGATTTGACGGCGTAGACGACGAGGTATTGGTGCCTCTGATGGCCGTAACCGCGTACATCATTCCATACGCCTTTATTCCGTTTACCTTCAAGTTAGCGGGCGGCTTGTTCGCAACCCTCTCGGGCATGGTCAACGACAAAGAGAAGGGCTTGTTCGACCGCCAGCGCGAGCAACGCGCCCACAAGACAGAGCGGGCTGGACGACAAGTACTGCAAAAGCGCGCCAATACGGTTCGTAGACTGGAAGATTACGGAAGCAAGGGCGGATTTGTTGGCAGAAATGCCGCACGCTTTGCTGCCAAACGTGTTGGCGGCTACAACATGGAAGCAGCTATGTCGGCCAAGAACGCTCAGGTTAGCAAGGAAATCCAAGACCAAATTGCGACAGGCAAGGACGATGACATCCGCGGCCTTACGGCATCTTACGCCTATGACTACTATAAGAAACATGGCCAGCAGGCCGCTATAGCTGAGGGCCTTATGGAAGTTGGCGCCGACGGCTCGCGGAAATTCAAATCGCTTGGCGGCCAAATGGTAGGCGAAGCGAATGTAATCGCCGGCCAAAAGCGCTGGGGTAACGACCGCTTCGCGCAGCAGGCGGCACTATCATATGAGATGCGTAAGGCTATGACATCAGAACAAGTCGGCGATTTGTCCAAAAACTACAAAGGCTACACTGAA
>CAYQTN010000101.1:0-2872 GCA_964420445.1 uncultured Candidatus Saccharibacteria bacterium | reverse complement strand
ATCATCCACGGCGCCAGCGCAGACTACATGGTGCAAGATTTGTGCGCCTTCTTGCAAAGACTGGGTGTCAAGATTGAGGGTGTCGGCTCGGCCATACTTACCGTTACCGGTGTCGAGCGCATAAAAAAGAATATCTCATTCGCCCCAACCGAAGACCCTATCGAGGCTATGTTCTTCATCGCCGCGGCCGTAACCACTAATTCGAAGCTGGCTATCCGGCGTGTTCCTATTGATTGGATTGCTCTCGAACTACTTAAGCTCCGCCACATGGGACTCAGCATCAAAGAGTCCGAGCCGTACCCGTCAGACAACGGTGCTACCGTACTGGCCGATATCACCGTCGAAAAACATCACGGCAAGCTGAAAGCACCGACTGACAAATTACACCCGAATCTGTGGCCGGGCATTAACCCGGACAATATCCCTTACTTCGTGCCTATCTGCGGCGTGGCCAGCGGCCGTACCCTGATACATGACTGGATGTTCGAAAACCGTGCAATCTACTACACGGAGATGACCAAGATTGGTATGAACGTCGAGCTGGCCGATCCGCATCGTATCTATATCATGGGCCCGACATCCTTTATTCGCGGCGATGTTGTATGCCCGCCTGCCCTCCGGCCTGCAAGTTTACTGCTTATCGGTATGCTTGGCGCACGCGGCACTTCAATGCTGCGCAACGTCTACACAATCAACCGTGGCTACGAAGACCTGGCCGAGCGCCTCAACTCTCTCGGTGCCCGAATAACAATCATCCACGACTTTTAGCGTAACGAGTCAACGAAGTTCGTCTCTATGTTTTGCTGCGTCCAATAGATATAGCCGACGGCAAAAACCAGCAGTAGCAGCAAAACCACAGTCCTGTGCCATTCTTTTAATCTCATTCTGATACCCCCGATGTTAATGCCGCGGTTACAACCAATCGGTCAACCGCATTCCAAAGCGGCGTACAGGTATAAAGGGTCAGTAAAGGCTCATCTGTGGGGGCTTCTATATATACAGCATCGGCAGTTACGACTTTGCTGTCCTGAACGGCGTAGACATAAGATGTCCCTTCCCAGTGGACGGTGATTTCATCACCCGGTCTTAACTTGTCCAAATGGTAGAACACTCCTGTTCCGTCGTATCCAAAGCGATGGCCAGCTAAGACGGTGTTGCTTTCTTCTGGCGGCGTACTCGTAAAGTTCCTTCTAAGCACTCCGTTGTTTAGCTGCTCTACTCCGCCTTCATAAATCTGCTCGTTCAGGCCGAGTCTGGGCACAAACAATCTGTTAGCGCCGGGAGATTCGTTGGCGGCCGCGGTCACTTCAGCCGATTGGTCAATCACGTTACCCAAAGGTGTATGTTCGCTAACAATCCAGGTCGCCTGGGGCAATAACGGGGCAATAACTATATATAAGGCAAGTACGGCTATGGCTATGTTCAGCCAGTTATTCAGTAGACGCAACTTGCCAGTTTGACTGATTGAGAAGAGGTGTTTTATCACATACTGAATATAGCACGTGTGAGAAATGTCACATCAGAGACGATGAGACTTGACATATAGATTAATGAGGGGATAATCAGGGATAACTAAGTGAGTGGGCATTAGTAGTTAGAAACTATTCAAGTGCGAGATATTAGGAGGCTACTATGAACGCATCCCTATCACAAACCCTAAAGCGAGTCTGGATTGCAGCTGCAGCCCTTGTGCTGCTCGCACAGATGGCTATGCCGTTGACGGCGTTTGCCGACGAAGTACCGCCAGCTGGTTACAATGCAAGCCTTACAAGCCCTACTCCACCCGCCAGTTCCGACACTTATACTTGGACGGTTTCAGGATCAAAACCTGAACCAGGCCAAGAAATTAGTAATGTACAAATAGACGGTTGCTGGGCCGAAAATGATATTGAGCTCATCACTGCTAGCGATGGCGCACACGACCCACTGCAAGATAAGTCAGTCATACACATAGAGGGGATTGACGACACTTCACTTCCTCTTACAATAACCGTGAAGTTCACTAAAACTTATCCAAGTCTCGTGAGCGGCACCGACCTGTTAGTGAAAACCGGAGGTGGTAGTGACGCTGGCTTTGACTTTGTCGTCGGCGGCCCTGATTGTACTGAAACGCCCACAGGAAGCGTCATTGGTTATAAGTGGAATGATATAGACGGTGACACTAAGGTAGATGAAGAGCCCAGACTCGAAGACTGGACCATCTTTATTGACAAAAATGACAACCAAATCTTCGATGACGGCGAGGTATCTACTGTAACTGATGAAAATGGTAACTACACCTTAACCAATTTGGTCTTGGACACGCCACACGTTATCTGCGAGGTCATGCAGGCTGGCTGGGAACAAACGTGGCCTGTCGAAAAAGACTGTCAGGAAGTAACCTTAACAGAGGAAACCCCAAACAAAGGACCGCACAAAAATTACAGTTTTGGCAATAAGCAAATTCCTGAGATTGATTATTGCGATCCATCACAAAGACCGGCAGGCATGAGTATCGCTCAGTGGCTGAAGGACAACCAAATTGACGGATCCGACTGCTTCAAGTACGAAGCTGTCCAGGCTTGCGGCTCGCTAGGCGTGACATTTACCGAGAATCAAACACCGTACGCATACTCCTTCCGTTACGTCATAGGTAGCGATACGCCTGACCTTGCCAACTGGGAAGGTGATGGCGTCTTGCCCGTAAACTTTGCCGAGGACCACAATGGTGGCTCTGTAACCGTCACCTACTACGCTGTCGGACCGGAGGAAGACTACTTTGTAGGATTTGGGATCCCCAACATCTGGGATGGAACCGGTGTAACCGTTAACGTGATTACAGATTGTGAAGAGCCAGAGACCGGCAGCGTCCGTGGGCATAAATTCAATGACC
>CAYQTN010000100.1:0-2898 GCA_964420445.1 uncultured Candidatus Saccharibacteria bacterium | reverse complement strand
GGCGGTTTTTAAATGGTTAGTAAAAAATGTCTAACGGCATCGTCGGCGTCGATGTTCTCGGACTTGAGCCGCACATCCAGCTTTAGTGCTTCACGAACAAGTTCTTTGACGTCTTGGCTGTTCTTCCCTTTCGCAGCAGCCAACGATTTGCGTACCACGTAGGGATTCAGTTTGGCCTCTCTGGCTATCGTTTCAACGCCGGCTTGCTCGTTTAGCTTGCAGACGGCAATAATGTGCACTTGCCAAGCAATCATACCCATGATTGCTTGTGCCTCGACCTGCTGGCGGCGCTGATCGTCATACAATTGCATAGCCTTTTGCCGGTTCCCTGCGAACGAGGCGTCTAATAAATCGAATACGCTTCCTTGCGGCAAGGGTTCGATCAGCTGTTCTATGACCTCACGCGTCACCCTCTCGTCATATGCCAGCAATTTATCGAGCTCATTACTGAGCGCCAATTGGTTTGTACCGGCGCGTTCAATCAGCACACGGGCATCGGCCGGTTGCAACTGGCCGCCACGCGACGAGGCTTCACTGACAAGCCAGGTTTGTAGTCCGCGCTCATCAAGTTCATTGAACTCCCGAAAATCCGTTTTCTTTTTTAGTGTTTTGTACAAAATAAGGCGTTTATCGAACTTACGCTCTTCTATAAGCAGGTCGGTTGTTTCGGCAACGGCTGCTAGGAAATCCTCAATGTTCTCGGCCAGTGGCTTGTTGGCGCCAATATCCCGCAGCACAATCATGCGCCGGGCTGCTAAAAAGGGCGTGCTACTCACATTCTCTAGCAGTCTGCCGAGCTCGGTCTCACCGGCATTGGCGTATTCCAACCCAAACTCTCCAAAGCTGGCCACAAACTCAGACACCAACCGCTTCAATTCGGCATTGCGCGCAAAATCGTTGTTTCCACTTAGCACAATAGTCATCCGTATCATGATAGCACCGACTTCCCCAATTACAGGGGCGAGTTTACGTAGTAGGTTACAATGGGCTACGGCATGAGCCAGACTATTATTGTTTCCAACCGTTTACCCGTCAGTGTCAAAAAGACCAAAAAGGGACTGGAGTTTTACCCGAGCTCAGGAGGACTAGCTACGGGCCTATCTTCGTACGCAAAGAATAAACGTACGCTGTGGATTGGCTGGCCCGGCATTGTATCTGATGACCTCACCGAAGCCGATGAGCAACTCATTATCAGCGAACTCAAGGCCTATCACTGTAGCCCGGTTTTTTTATCTCAAAAACAGCTCGATCAATTCTATAGCGGCTATAGCAACGCGACACTATGGCCGTTTTTGCATACGCTGCCTGCTGATTTCACACACGAAGCGCGGGATTGGAAAACGTATCAGTCAGTGAATGAACAATTCAGTGATACAGTGCTCAGTCTCAGCCAGCCGGAAGATAAAATCTGGGTACACGACTACCAGCTCTTCCTTGTGCCGAAGCAACTGCGAAAACAGCGTCCACATGCCAGTATCGGTTTCTTTCTGCACATACCCTTCCCCGAGGCCAAACACTACGCCGATCTCTCGAAGGCCAAGCAGATCGTGCACGGTTTGCTTGGAGCCGACCTCATCGGATTCCATACCAAATCGTATGCGGATAATTTCATTGCCGCCTGCGAACATCTTGGCATCGGAGCGCCAGCCCAGAACGGCATCGCGCTCGAGGAGCGGGTGGTACGTGTCACCGAGTTTCCTATCGGTATAGACTATGACAAGTTTGCACTCTCCGGCCGTAGCCGCGGCGTACAAAAAGAGGTTTTCCGGCTAAAACGTAAATACCTCGGCAAGAAAATAATCCTGACCGTTGACCGCATGGACCCGACGAAGGGATTCATTGAACGGCTCAAGGCCTACCGGAGCCTGCTCGCTAAAACACCGGAGCTACACCGCAAGGTGACGATGGTCATGTTGGCCGTACCGTCGCGAAGTGACGTGGCAGCCTACCAAAAGCTCAAAAAAGATGTAGAAAAGCTGGTGGATTCAATCAACCGGACGTATGGCAAACGTGGATGGAAACCGGTTGAATACCGCTACGAATCGGTTGGTTTTGATGAGCTGGCAGCGCTGTACAAGATTGCCGACGTTGGCTTTGTCGCACCCATCCGCGACGGCATGAACCTAGTTGCCAAGGAGTTCGTGGCTAGCCAGTCGAGTGAAAAAGGCATACTTATTTTGAGCGAAACTGCCGGTGCGGCTGAGGAATTGCAAGAGGCGCTACTTGTTAATCCGTCTCATCACCGCTCGCTGGTGCAAGCGCTTACAAAAGGTTTGGAGATGCCAAAGACGGAGGTAAACCGCCGGCTTAAAGCCATGCAAGACACTCTTTCAATCAATACCATCGACATGTGGGCCGGTGCCTTTATGGGCGGGCTTACGAAAGCGACTGCGACCAGCCGAACTCAAAGTTTCCGCCCGGAACATCTGCGTCAGTTATCGCTGGCATACCCGGCGGCGACCAGCCGTCTCATTATTCTCGACTATGACGGTGTGCTGGTGCCCTTTGCCGACGCTCCGGAAGACGCCCGCCCGACCCCCAAGTTAATCGCTACCCTGCGCGCTTTGGCAGCCATGCCCCGTACGACAGTCGCGGTTATTTCGGGTCGGCCAAAAGACAGCTTAGAAGAATGGCTCGGCGATTTACCCATTGTCTTAGCGGCCGAGCATGGCGCTGTTATTCGCATGCCCGGCAAGAAATGGCAGACGACCGTCACTATGCCTGACGACTGGAAACAAACTATACGGCCAATCTTACGCAAATACGCCCGCGAGACTCCCGGCGCTATCGTAGAAGAAAAGGAATGTTCGATGGTGTGGCACTACCGCAACAGCGCACCCTACTACAGCCAAAAGAGTATCGCTAGCATGAAGCAAGTACTCCGGCCGTACCTGAGGC
>CAYQTN010000099.1:0-2978 GCA_964420445.1 uncultured Candidatus Saccharibacteria bacterium | reverse complement strand
TGTCTACCGCGGGCTTACGTTTGAAGAGCACCTCAAAGAAGAAGGTGTTACGCACGAGCAGCACCGAGAGCAAAAACGCCCTGTTGCCGAACAACGGGTCAAAATCGGTGTCATGCTGTCTGAGATTGCCGAAAAAGAAAAGATAACAGTAACACCCGAAGAAATTGAAATCCGCCTGCAGATGCTTAAAGCCCAGTACCAAGACGCTACGGCACAGGCCGAGCTCGCCAAGCCCGAAGCTTTGCGTGATCTAAACGCCCGCTTAATGACCGAGAAAACCCTAAACAAGTTGAAAGGTTATGTCCGCGGAAAATAACGCCGGATATTCTGAGCCTCGTATAGCTGTAAGCGACGACATGTTGTCTGCTTATGCGACCGAATTACTTGCCCATAAGTCTCTGGACGGCGATGCCATCGAATCAACCCTTACTGGGCCGTACAGCAACGAGCAGATGTATGACGCGCTCTTCCGCCTAGCGTGGGAAGCAAACGAGTGTGAAATGCAGGCTCTGGACACCGCATTGAATAGCGGTATCCGACACCCCGCACTCTACGATGTCGAGGCCGAGCAGATTGGTTCAGCCACCGAGTCAGCAAATAGCAGGCAAGGCCTGTCATTGTTCTTTATCATCGGCGCTCATCAAGTTGTTCGGTCTTTGAAACGTTTTATTATAGAAGCCGGCAACAGCCCGCATCGGCCGAGTGGCCCCCGATCAGTCCTGTAGCGCCGATAGCCGTAATTAGCACTCTTGACTGATGAGTGCTAATTTGTGACAATGTTTGTACTAACCAAGGACACACATATATGCATTCGCCAACAAGCATACTTATTCCCACCGTTATCGAACAAGAAGGCCGCGTCGAGCGCGCCTACGACATCTACTCGCGTCTCTTAAAAGACCGTATTGTGTTCTTAGGCGAAGATGTTAATCCGCACACCGCCAACCTACTGGTTGCCCAGTTCTTATTCTTGGACAATCAATCTAGCGACAAACCGATTCACTTTTATATCAATAGCCCGGGCGGCAGCGTCTACGATGCTTTTGCCATCTATGACACTATGCAGTTCGTGAAATCACCGGTTCATACTTACGGTATCGGCATGCAGGCCAGCGCGGCGGCGTTTTTGCTTAGCTCTGGTAAAAAGGGCAAACGGTTCTTGTTGCCTCACGCTACGGTTATGATCCACCAACCAAGCTCAGGCACGCGCGGCAAGGTGACCGATATGGAAATAGACCTTAAAGAAGGCCTGCGCCTCAAGCAGCTGCTAAACGAAATCCTTGCTCGCAATACCGGCCAGACCGTAAAAAAGATTAAAGACGACGCCGAACGCGATTACTGGATGAGCTCAGAAGAAGCCAAGAAGTACGGCCTGGTAGACGAAGTCATCAAGACAATACAGTAAACGCTGGGATAATACGCATCATGAGTGTCGAGCTACGACCATACAATGAGATTGATACGGACGAACTAGCCGCCAACCTGCACGAAATAGTGGGCAGCAACAGGGATCTGCTTACAAGCCGTCGTTTGCTGGGAGTCATTTCGCGCTACGCCTGCAGTGATAATAGAAAAGTTTCAATTGAAAATGCCAAGGCAAAAGTTGCAAAAGGGCAAAAGGAGACCGAAGCAGGCATTCTAATACACTATGCTCTAGTAGATGCATCGGGAGAAGTTAGCGGACAAGCTTCGATCTTTCCAGGTCTGCAACTCATAAGGTCAAGGGTCCCCCTGCACCCGCGTGTTCTGCCGAATCTGTTGAAAAAGGATTATCCGCACGCCAACCCTAATATTTCAGCGTGGACGGTCAGAGACAAACCGGAATTATTAACCGAAACCTATAGAACATTGCGCGACATGACGTTAGAGCCGATACCGTATTCGGGCATTCGTAATATTCCTTGGACGATTGAGCCCAACTCAGCCCCTCGTTTTATCCATGACTCGATTATGGCTTCTGGGCTCGAAAGAGTTTCTCCAGGTCACTACTACGAAGGCGAAGGCGGAATGATTGTTCCTCGAAGTACCCTCTACGCCGCTACGAGCGAATGGTTTACAGCCCGCGGTAGGCATCAGGAGCTCGCTACCGGCGATTGGCATGGCTCTTTTGATGAAATTGAAAGCCGGAATCCCCGATAATCGCCCGCAATAAGACTTGACTTCTTGCAGGATATCTATCACACTGGTATTTAAGAAGTAGTGTAGGTAGCAGCTGTGCTCGTGTTCTCTCAGAAACGGCACCAAAAACGCTCGCTCCAGTGTAGCTTCGTCCGGACAAACAGCGAAACAATGTAATATTTATAACAACTTTATAGTGGGAGTTTGCTTGCATGGCGAAAGCAACCGGTAAGAACCCTAACACGCAGGGTAAGCGTGTCTATTTCACTAACTCAGACGACATTCTCGATCTACCAAATTTGGTAGATCACCAGAACAAGTCTTTTAAATGGTTTGTCGAGGAAGGCTTGGGCGAATTGCTCGCTGAAGTCAGCCCGGTG
The DNA here is from genome assembly GCA_964420445.1 of uncultured Candidatus Saccharibacteria bacterium. Lineage (GTDB taxonomy): Bacteria > Patescibacteriota > Saccharimonadia > Saccharimonadales > JACDBH01 > CAYQTN01. The sequence goes on along the minus strand of CAYQTN010000099.1, from coordinate 480 downwards.
GATGACTACACCGGAACCAAGCTGTCGCTTCGGTTCAAAGATTATCACTTCGAGGACCCGAAAATCTCGGAAGCCGAAGCGCGTGAAAACAACGTCTCTTATGACGCACCGCTGAAAGCAGTCGTCGAGCTCACCAACAAAGTGACTGGTGAAATTAAAGACCAAGAAATCTATCTTGGTGACTACCCATGGATGACCGAGCGCGGTACGTTCGTTATTAACGGCGCCGAGCGCGTTGTTGTTAGCCAGCTGATCCGTTCAGCCGGTGTCTTCTTTACGCGTGAAGCCCACGCCGGTAGCTATACCTACGGCGCCAAGGTCATACCTGGCCGTGGTGCATGGCTAGAGTTCGAGACCGCAACCAGCGGCGCATTGCACGTCAAGATTGACCGCTAGCGCAAAATTGCAGTCACGACCCTATTAAAGGCACTCGGCATGACCGAATCCCACATCAAAGACGCCTTCAAGCACGTCAACCAA
>CAYQTN010000098.1:0-2980 GCA_964420445.1 uncultured Candidatus Saccharibacteria bacterium | reverse complement strand
AAATTAAAGACGCCTTCAAACACGTCAACCAGGGCAAGCTTGACTACGTTGCAGCTACCTTAGACAAAGACCCAAGCAAAGGCTCATCCGAAGCCCTGATTGAAGTATACCGCCGTCTTCGCCCTGGTGACCTAGCTACTGTGGACAACGCTCGTTCACTACTCGAGAACATGTTCTACAACTACAAGCGCTTCGACTTTTCTCGAGTCGGCCGCTACAAAATTAACAAGCGTCTCGATCTAGACGTGCCAAACACTGCCGAAAACCGTGTCATGCGCCTCGAAGATCTGATTGCTATCATCGCCGAAATCATCCGCCTGAACATTACCCAGGATCCGGCCGACGACATCGACTCACTAGCAAACCGCCGCGTCAAGCTGGTCGGCGAGCTGGTTCAGCGCCAGTTCCGCATTGGTCTACTTCGCATGGAGCGAAACGCCAAAGACCGCATGTCTATGTCCGAGATCGAAACTGTTACACCCGGCCAGCTGATTAACGCCCGCCCAATTGTGGCTGCTGTCCGCGAATTCTTCGCGAGCTCGCAGCTTTCACAGTTTATGGACCAGATTAACCCGCTGAGCGAACTCGCGCACAAGCGCCGTCTGAGCTCGATGGGCCCCGGTGGCCTCTCGCGTGAACGTGCCGGTTTTGAAGTCCGTGACGCCCATGCCACTCACTACGGCCGTATTTGTCCGGTAGAAACCCCTGAAGGTGCCAACATCGGTTTGGTACTAAACTTGGCCAGCTATGCCCGCATTAACGATTACGGTTTCATTGAAACGCCATATCGTAAGGTCATAAACGCCGTAACAGCCAAAGACGCTGTCGGCCACATTGCCCGCCACAACCTCGAAGACGAAAAGGGCAAAGTCATTGTTAAGGCTGATAAAACCATTACCGACGCAGACGCCAAGAAGCTTGCCACCGTTAAGAACCAAGTTACCTGGCCTGTACGTGCTCGTGTTACCAAAGAAATTCTGTTCATGGATGCCGCCGAAGAAGGTCGTTCAATCATCGCCAGCTCCGATTCAGAAGTTGATGAGAACGGTTACTTCACACAAGACCGTGTATCAGCCCGCCGTTACCTGCAGTCAACTGAAGTTGACGCCAATGATGTTACCTATATGGATGCCGCCCGTCGCCAGCTTATTGGCTCGAGCGCCGGCCTGATTCCGTTCATCGAAAAGAACTACGTCTACCGCTCATTGATGGGTAGTAACCAACAGCGCCAAGCAGTTCCACTTATTAAGCCAGAGAGCCCGGTTGTTGGTACTGGCATGGAAGGCACTGCTGCCCGTAACACCGGTCAGTTGATTGTTGCCGAAGCCGATGGCGAAGTTGTTTCCAGCACTGGTGCGGCCGTTGTCGTGAAATACAAAGAAGGCACCAAGACCTACGAGCCACTACATTTCGTGCGCTCCAACGAAGGTACCAGCATCAACCAAAAAGTTGTTGTTTCTAGCGGCGACAAGGTCAAAAAGGGCGATGTCCTGATTGAAGGCATGTCAGTTGCTGGTGGCGAACTCGCCCTTGGTAAGGACCTGCTGGTGGCATTCATGCCATGGGGTGGCTACAACTTCGAAGACGCCATTGTCATTTCCCGCAGTCTTGTGGAAGACGACACGCTTACCAGCGTAAACATCGTCGATTACATGACTGAAGTCCGCGAAACCAAGCTGGGCCCAGAAATCGTTACTCGTGACATCCCGAACGTTTCAGAAGACGCTCTGCGTCACTTAGACGAAGAAGGCATAGTTAGAATCGGCGCCGAGGTTCACCCCGGAGACATATTGGTCGGTAAAATTACGCCAAAGGGCGAGCAAGAACTCAGCTCAGAAGAGCGTCTCCTGCGAGCTATCTTCGGCGAAAAAGCCAAAGAAGTCCGTGATACCTCTCAGCGCATGAGCAACGGCAAGCACGGTAAAGTTGTCGGTGTTAAGGTATTCTCTCGGGCCAACGGCCACGAGCTAAAAGCCGGTGTGTTGATGCAAATCCAGGTCTTCGTGGCCCAGATGCGCAAAGTACAAGTCGGCGACAAGCTTGGTGGACGCCACGGTAACAAGGGTGTTATCGCCCGTATCTTGCCACAAGAAGACATGCCGTTCACAGAAGACGGTACGCCTATGGACATCGTGCTCAACCCGTTGGGTATCCCGAGCCGTATGAACATCGGCCAGTTGTTCGAAGCTCACCTTGGTATGGCCGCCCGTGCCCTCGGCATGAAGGTCGCCAGCCCATCGTTTGACGGTGTGCCAATCCAGAAGATCCAAGACCTCTTGAAAGAATCCGGTTTGCCAGAAGACGGCAAGCAGCAACTGTTCGATGGCCGCACCGGCGAAGCACTCAAAGAGCGCACAACCGTTGGCTATATGTACATCATTAAGCTCAACCACATGGTTACCGATAAAATCCACGCCCGCAGTACCGGTCCATACACTATGGTTACCCAGCAGCCGCTCGGTGGTAAGGCTCAAAACGGTGGCCAGCGCTTTGGCGAAATGGAAGTCTGGGCTCTCGAAGCCTACGGCGCCTCCCATACGCTGCAAGAAATGCTGACCATCAAGTCCGACGACGTTTACGGACGTAGTAAGGCCTACGAGTCAATCATCAAGGGTACCGAGATTGTCGGACCAAAGATTCCGGAAAGCTTCAACGTTTTAGTCAAAGAACTGCAAGGCTTAGGCCTTAAGGTCGACTTGCTCGATACGTCAGAAAACAAGACTATCGACGCCGAGGAAGTACTTGCCAGCAACATCAAGGACGAAGCCGCTCACATCGCCGAAGTAGAAGCACCTGTGAGCAACCTGGATGTAACCGAAGAAGCCATAGAAAACGAATTCATGACCGTAGCAGTCAGCGATGAGCTAGACGGTGATGACACGGTAATGGTGAGTGCGTCCGATGACGACGATACTACCACTGCCGATGATAACGACGAGGAGGCAAAATAATGCGTAAGTTCAACTACGGCAACACCATC
>CAYQTN010000097.1:0-2992 GCA_964420445.1 uncultured Candidatus Saccharibacteria bacterium | reverse complement strand
CGGTTTCTTTTGCCTGTTTGTACTGGCCGTTACGTAAGCTGTCGCCGACCTCACCACCAATACAGGCACTCAGCACAATCAGGCCCTCGTTGTAGGCTTCTAAAAGCTCTCTGTCGATCCGCGGCTTGTAATAAAAACCATCCAAATTGGCAACCGTGCTCAGGCGCATCAGGTTTTGATAGCCCGTGTTGTTCATGGCAAGCAGAATCAGATGATAGTAGTGTTTGTCTTTGCTGGCTTCTTTGTCGGTATGGCGCCGAGCAGCCACATACGTTTCCATACCCAATATCGGTTTAAGGTCTTTCGAGCCGGCTTCTTTATAAAATTCAACCAATCCAGATAATGTTCCGTGGTCAGTTATTGCCATCGCTTCCATGCCGGCGGCTTTGGCATGTTCTACCAAAGCCGGAACTTTGCTCAGGCCATCGAGCAGGCTGTAGTGGGAATGATTGTGCAGATGCACATAATCACTCGCCTGTAGTGCGGTTACCCCCGATTTTGTCATCTTCGTACTATTATAACGAAAACCGTCCGGTTCGCGGCCCGTCAAAATTACAAACTCTGCTACATGCGCACACGAGACACCTATTCCGCGATAGTATCACGAGCAACGTCAAAGAAATTGCCAATGAGCGGTATTTCACCAAACAGCGATAATAACCATATAAAAATACCAATGCCCAATGTGGCGCCGACAACGCCGCCAAGCCCGGTGATGAAACCCTTTAAAAGGGTCATCGCGAACATGCGGCGCGTATTTAAGTAACCGTTTTCATAGACAAGCGATACCGCTCGCCCCATTGCCTCGTACTCTTTGGCCTGACTAGGCTTTGATGAAGCTTTCAAGATGCTTTAATGCCGCTTTGGCGTCGGTTATAGCTTTTTTGAGCTCCGGGTTATCGGCGTCACCTTCGTGGAGTGCGCTTAACACTTGGCGGACTTTTTCTTTGGCGACCGTAGCCTTTTTGATTGCCGCACTCAGATCCGTCTTGGCTTTGCCTGATAGTTCGCCAGCTTTTGCTTGGGCTTTTTCCAGTTTCTCACTCAAGTCACTGTGCAACTCTTTGAGTTTCTTCTCTGCCTCTGTCTTTGCTGTTACTGCAGCGTGCTTAATGTCTTTGCGGGTTTCTTTGCCGCTCTTTGGCGCAGTCAGCACCCCTGCCACGTATCCTGCGACACCGGCTATCATAGCTCCCGCTGCCCACTTGCCTGTATTTTTAGCCATAAAGACTTACTTGCCTCCCTTTTTACGTTTCATAGCGACATCTGCGATGTTTGCCATAAACTTGAGCACAGCCAACGGCCCTGCCGAGTTCTTTAGAATTTCACTGGCTGCTTCCACATTGTTTACTACTAAATCAGCCGTGTCGGCGATATGGCGTAAACGCTGTATAAGCTTTATCGACAAAACGGCCAGCACGATTGCTACCAGCAAGAACAAAGTCAGCGTGACTGACACTATGATTACAAGAATTGATTCAGCATTTTCCATGACGTGTATGTAACTCCTCCACTTCCGTGTAGTTATTAGTATACACGTTTGTCAATCACATCGCGCAAATACGCCTTAAACTCTTTGGCCAACTCTTCGTTGCGAAGACCAAAATCGACGACGGTTTTTAAATACTCGAGCTTGTTGCCCGTGTCATAGTATTTGCCGTTTGGTACTTCGTAGCCGTATATTTTGTGACCGTCGTCCATCATGCGTTGCATGCTTGTCTGCATATTGAACTCTTTGTCCGTATCGTGCGATTGTTGCTGTTCCCGTAAGTAGGTAAATAAAAGCGGGTCAAATACATAACCGCTGACAGAAGCCACCGCTGATGGCGAGGCATCTCGAGTGCCGGGCTTTTCAATAATGCTATCCATGTCTATCACACCCGGCCGTACCTCGTTGCCACCGACGTAGCCATAGCGCTGGTAATCTTCATCTTTATCGGCTCGTACGCAAGTTAATACACTCCCGCCCAACTCGGCGTGCAAGCCAACCATCTGACGAAACCGCCCAGGGTCAGCTTGTACAAAGTCGTCGGCAAACGCATAGATAAAAGGTTCGTCGCCAATCAAATGTTCGGCGTTCAATATCGGCGTTGCGTTGCCGTAGGGTCCTTTCTGCCTGATATAGACAAAGTTTGCCAGCTCCGAAATTTTCTTTGTTTGCTCAAGCAACTCGTCTTTGCCGCCTTGTGTTAAATTCTCGCGCAAATCGGCGCTCATTTGGTCGAAATGATCTTCAATAGAACGTTTGTGATAGCCGGTCACAATAATAATGTCCTGAATGCCGGCATCAACTAGCTCTTCTACGATGTACTGGATAATCGGCTTATCGATGAGCGGCAGCATTTCCTTGGGCATGGCTTTGGTCTGCGGCAAAAACCGTGTGCCGAATCCAGCCGCGGCGATGACTGCTTTGCGTATCGGCTCTGATTTAGACATTTACACCCCCAGTTGCTTTTTGATGAGCTCGGTTACTATCGCCGGGTTAGCTTTGCCCTGAGAAACTTTCATAACTTGGCCAACCAAAAACCCGATAGCCTTCATCTCACCGTTTCGGACGTCTTCGGCTGCTTTTTCATTAGCCGCTAGAACTTGCTGGACAATCATAACCAAAGCACCTTCGTCGGATTCTTGTATCAGGTTCTTGGCTTCGGCAATTTCGAGTGGATCACCCCCGTCGGTTAGCACACTTAGTAGCACTTCCTTCGCCGCTGTCGAGCTCAGTTTGCCACCGTCAACCATGCCCGCAAGCTTTGTTATGGCTGCGTCCTGTTCGACAATATCACTTAAGCGTACCTTGCCGTCACTCAGCCAACGCTGCACTTCGCCAGTCAACCAGTTGGCTACGGTGCGTGCAGTCTTTACATCATGAGCGTCAGCGATACCGCGCACTAATGATGCTAGTTCCGGCTCCTCTAACAAACTGTCCGTTTGAGAGGTGTCTAGGCCGAGTTTAGCGAATTCTTTTCTCAGCTCGTCAGGCATGAACGGCATT
>CAYQTN010000096.1:0-3017 GCA_964420445.1 uncultured Candidatus Saccharibacteria bacterium | reverse complement strand
GGGCCTTGCGAAGCGCTATAACCTAAAGATTGACCCGGAGCATATACAAGATTGCCTAGACACCTACCGCGACTGGCTACACCGACGCAGTACCTGCCCGACGTGCGGTACCGTCAGCCTGCAAAAAGACCCAAAAACGTACGAGTGCTTTAACTGCCGCACTTCATGGCACGTCAGCAGCTCGCGTTTTTGCCGCCCTTACCGGATGGTGACCCCTTAAATCTCGTCGATTCGAATCGAGGTGCCGTTTTCGGTTATAATCCGGTCTTGAGCGGGCGCCTCGGGAGTTAGCAGACGAGTTTCGCGGGTCGTGTTCCCACTGCGCATCTCTGTTTCGTACGCCGGCAGTGCCAACATAACGGTCATCCCAAGGGCGATGCCGATGAGCAATACCACCAAGCCGTCGGCCCAGCGGTACCACTTTGGTTCTTGCAATAAGTCTTGGTAGTAATCCATAGTCTGTTTCCTTATAAAAGACGAGAGCCCGGTTCTACAGCTGCATGCAACCGTTTTACCGAGCTCTTTGTCTTTATGACCTTACTTAGGCCTTCTTAGAGCGACGAGAAATACGTCCGCCCTTGGCGCCAGCGATACGAGCAAGCTCGCGGTTCGCTGCAAAGCCACCGGTGTGGCCTTTTTTGCCGCCGATAGCGCCGATACGAGCGTAGAAATCTGCGCCGTACTTAGCTTTGTTGGTAGAAGCTGCGGCTTTGCCGCCAGTCTTTGTTCCTGCCATGAGGAGTCTCTCCTAATTAGCTTTTTACACCTCATTAGAGATAAACAAAAAGGTTCTCCGGCATGGATATGCTGGAAAACCCTCGTTCAATCCCTATTGAATGTGCTTATGATAACACAAGGGAGTGCTTATGTCAATAATATTAACTCTTGGTGCCGAGGCTGATACGAAAGGCGTTGCCCTGTTGTTTCAGGCAGTAGCGCTGCAAGCCGAAGCGCCAGAGTATATACAGGCGCGTAATCTCGAATAAAAAGGCGTTTTTCCGCTCGACATCGGCTTGGTCGCTGCCGCCAAGATAGTACGGTGTTTCGGGGTTAAGCACCTGCGCTTGGCGCTGGCGCAAGCGGTATAGGTACGAAAAGCCTTCTAATTCCTCACGCGCCGTCGGCTTGTCGCCCCTGTCTAGCTCTTGCAGAATGCGCACGGCAAATTGATCGCCCGGTGTCTGGACGATTCCGAAGCCCTTTATCAGCTTGCCTTCTTTCAAGTCAGCGCCGGGGCGCTGCATGTCGTCAACGATGGTACCAAGCAGCACTTGCGCTTCGAGCGGCAAACGGAGCTGCTGCAGCTCTTGGGCTCTCGTCCAGACGTATAACAGATTGAACAGCTTCGTTTTGTCGCGTTTTGGGTCCTCGGCGACCAGCAAATCGGCGAATACTCTGTCGGCCGCCTGCAGGAACTTTGGGGTCGGATGAGATTTCCGTTTTAGTAAATGGAGCTTGCGCTCATCTTGCCCGGTAAAATGAAACCCCGAGCCGGCGGCGCTGACTTGATAACTCTCTGAATTGACTGCTCTATAGGCAAACGAATACACCAAACGCAGTTGCCTGGCTAGTTCTTGGTAGCGATTCTCTTCCAGGTCGTCACTGAGCGAAGCCGTCAGTCTTACCCCTTTGAACGACACCTTTTGGACGCCGGGCAAAAGACTACAGTCCTCAACCGAGGCACTGTGATTACTATCAGGTATCGAGGTAATGAATCTACCCATAACTACCTAACAGTCTATGGGTAGCAGACACCGCCTGCAAGCCGGCAGGATATGTGTTTGTAAAATAACCTGTGCGCGCGAGTTTTTTATACATCACTATTTATTGCCGGAGTTGCATAAAACGGTCATACGTTTATACCGTTTTTTAGCGTCAGCCGTGTCAGATTAATTGCCCTGATTGCCGGGTTATCGTGATGGAAATATCCTATAATTCGTCTCTACGGCAGACTAAATAACAGATGATGGAGACTTCCGAGTTGTTTTAGCGGCTAAGCAAAACATGACTTTTGCGCTCACGTATGCGCACTGGCTAAAAGTGACACGTACGCGAAATACGGGTTTATATAACAACGATATAAATACGGAAAAACACGGTTTTGTGTTTAGGCTCAAGCCGGATTTTGGCTAGAGTTCGGCGATTGCCTGCAAGACCGCGTTCGGATCTTTGCCCGGATCGGCGGTTACTTCAACGCCGTAACGCTCCATACTGCTGAGCGAAAACCCTAAAACTGCGGTTGTAACACCGCGGGTTTGCAGCCGTTCCGAGACACGCCGGGCGTCATCGCCGGTATCTGTTGCGGGCTGTAAATTACCGTCCAACAGTACGACGTCTGCTTCAACAACTCCGTCGGCCATGTCGTCTACCAGCGCCAACGCCTCGTCTAAATCAGATGCTTCGGCAACGACTTCGTGCCCGTGGTCTTCAAGCAAGAGGTGCATCATGCGGCGCATTTGGTCCCTATCTTCTATCAGGGCTACCCGTGCGCCTTCCATGGTTTAGCCCTCTCGCCGCCCGACAACAAGCGCCTCGGCCTCGCCGCGCTCGGCTTGCGCCTGTCTGACAGCGTCGATTCCCGCCTGCATGCCCTCGAGCACGCTGCCGTAATAGGTCAGCTCGTCAATCTTCCAGCCATCGGGCGGAACGGCCGCCTTGGCTTCTTCCAGGGCGTCACGTACGACATCTGTTATTAGGGCGAGTTTGCCGGCGTCAAACGTACAATATTTCGCGTTATCTTTGGCGTTTCGATAGACAAAGTCCGGCAGAATCTCATCCCGCTCAACCACACCGCTTATAGATAATATGGCGTGCACCGACTCTGGCATTATAATTTCGGGCGCGTGGTTCATTCTATCGAATCTACTCATTGCTTCATCATACATTTGCCCCTGTCGAATGCAAGCACAGGCGGTATGCCTCGCGGATCCTAACCGAAGTGTTTTTCACTTGTGTCGAGGTCGTCGCCATTGGTACGGAGTGCTTCCAAGAGGTCCACGCACTCTTGGTCGCTCAGA
>CAYQTN010000095.1:0-3108 GCA_964420445.1 uncultured Candidatus Saccharibacteria bacterium | reverse complement strand
CGCGGGCCGAAGAAGTCGCTCATCTGTTTAATCCTTTCTCGGACCACACTACTAAAAAGCGAAAATAGTAGTTGACGCTGAGCTTAAGCATCTTGTATAGTTAACGTATCCACATGGCAGATGCGAGCTGTCGTAATGGAAAACAAAAATTTAAAAAAGTATCAACGGACGGATTGCAGTTAGCTATCTCAAGTAGGTGGGCTACTGTATTAGCTGTTGGTATACGGAAAGTTCTAGTAAATCGCAATGCCAATAAAAGTAAAAGTAGTCTCCAGCCGCCCGGCCAACGTATCGGTACGTGTTCGTCGTGCGCCATGGCAGCAATTCATCAGTTACTAAAATCCACCCTCTTATTCAGCTTGTTTCAGCCAGCAGGGTGGATTTTTATTTGGCGCGTTTTATGACTATTCAGCGGCCGGTTCGGTCGCGTCTGTCGGAGTTTCGCTTGTTTGGCTTTCTCCTGTGCGGGCGGCAACCGCTTCGCTAAGTAAAGCTCGGAAATAGTCGGGGCTTGCCTGGGCATCTTCGATCTTCTTGCCATCAAGGAAGAAGGTCGGTGTGCTGAGTTCGGAACCGGTCTTTTTAAACTCGGCAATGTCGGCATTGATGACGGCGTTTACCGTTGAGCTACGGTAATCTTCGGCAAACTTAGCCGTGTCTAGGCCCAAATCGCCCGCGTAGGAAGTGAATACGCTCAAGGGGTCACCGCTGTCTTTCCATGAATCCTGGGTCTCGTATAGGCGGTCGTGCATTTCCCAGAACTTTCCTTGCAGGTGGGCAGCTTCAGAGGCACGGGAAGCAGCACGGGCGTTGACGTGAATTGATTCAAGCGGCAAATGACGGTACTGGAAGGTCACTGTGTCGCGGAATTCTTCCTTTACTTGTTTGATGATAGGGTAGAAGGCTGCGCAGCCCGCGCACTGAAAGTCCCCATACTCTGTTAATACAACCCCGCTTGAACCTTGGCTGTATTGGTGGTCACTTGGTGTACTAGTAGACTCCTCGGCGGGTTCGGTAAGCATCAGGAATCCTACCACGCCCAACACGACGGCAATACTTATAAATAATACTCTCTTGTTCATATGCTCCCTTATGCTTTTGACTGTCACTTCTATTTTAGCGGAACTTTGCAGTAGTGACCAGCCGCTAGCCCCCCTTATGACAGCAGTGCTACAATAACCCCATGTTGTTAGTCCTAATCGTCGGATTAGCCGTATCGGTGCTGCTGACGGCAATGTCACTGTCTTTGCGTAGCTTGTCGACGCCTCATCTACGCTACTGGGCGCGCAAGGGCGAGCCGGTAGCTAAGCGGCTCTACCCGCTCAAAGCGCGTGGTTCGGCCGTACTGCTGACTATAGAAATGTTTCGGGCGCTGGCAATCAGTGGCACACTGGTGTTATTGGCCGGTCAGCTTTGGGGTTTGTTCGCCTGGTTACTCGGAGCCGTTATGCTGTTCTTGGTATTCATTGTCTTATCGGAACTGTACCTCAAGCCACTTGGTACCAAAGTGCTGGTGTGGGTAAGCTCACCGCTCCTGAGCACTGCCCAAGCTCTAAAGGTCATAACTTTGCCGCTTGGTCGGGTGTTCGATCGGTTTTTGGAAGAGCAACAAGTCACCATGACCCGTTCCGAATTAGACCATATCCTAGCGGCTATCACGCCCACGGATACGGATCTTTCGGCTGACGAGCTACGCATCTTAAAGCACGCGCTTGTTTTTGGCGAGAAAACAGTCCACGACATCATGACGCCGCGGAGCGTTATAGTGTCTGCCAAAGACCAAGACGTGCTGAGCCCCGTGCTACTGGACGAGCTTCATAAAAGCGGCCACTCACGTTTTCCGGTCATGGACGAGACTGCCGAACAAGCGGTAGGCTTGCTGTACATCAAGGACTTGCTTGATTCAAAAGATCACAAGACTGTTAAAGAAGTCATGCATAAGCCCGTCCATTTCGTGAACGAGAACCGCGAGCTCGATCATGTGCTCCAAGCCTTTATTCGCACCAAGCAGCACTTATTCTTAGTCGTGAACAGTTTTGCCGAGATTACCGGCCTTATCACTATCGAAGACGTCGTCGAGCAGGTACTTGGTAAGCCCATTATCGACGAGTTCGACAAGTACGACAGCATGCGCGACGTGGCTGAGGCCAAGGCCAAAACTGTCCGCAAACAGATTAGTATGGTAGAATGACCCCTGAAATGAAGCGGCTACAAAACAACATGAATCTACGGGCTGGCGTCTGAAGCCGGTTTGATTCAGATTGCGCATCCAGCCCCGTTAGCACCAGAACCGCTTAAATAACGAATAATCAAGAAGAGAAATCATGAAACGTACACTCCATAGAGAAGTCAGCGCCTTGGCTGGGCAGACCGTCAGCTTGGAAGGCTGGCTGCATAAGAAGCGCCTGCTCGGCGGACTAAGTTTTATATTGGTCCGCGACCGCAGCGGCGTGACTCAAGTAGTCGTCGAAGACAAAGACGAAGTTGAAAAACTCCGCGCATTGCAGTTGGGTACTGTCTTGCGTGTCGAGGGCAAAGTTGTGGAAGAGGCCCGTGCTCCCGGCGGCGCCGAGCTGCACGATGCCAAGCTTGAAGTACTGGTGCCGGTAACCGAAGAATCACCGATAGAAATCGACAAGCCCATCAGCCATAAACCAGACCACCTAGACACATTGTTTGAATACCGGGTGCTAAACGTCCGAAACCTTCAGGAGCAAAAAATCTTTCGTATCCGCGCCAGTTTGACCCGCTATATCCGTGAGTTTTTGCACACCCAGGAATTCGTTGAAATCGACACGCCAAAACTACTTGCCGGTGCGACCGAAGGCGGCGCCGAAGTATTTAAGCTCGACTACTTCGGCAAAACAGCCACGCTTGCGCAGAGCCCGCAGTTCTACAAGCAGATTATGGTTGGCGCTTTCGAGCGTGTGTTTGAAATCGGCCATAGCTACCGTGCTGAACCGAGTGCGACCACTCGCCACCTGACGGAACTCACTATGCTTGATATCGAGATGGGCTTTGTCTCCGGCCACGACGATGTGCTTGATATGGTCGCCGATATGACCAAAGACGTGCTGACCCGCGTCTATGACGAGCATGCTGATGATT
>CAYQTN010000094.1:0-3136 GCA_964420445.1 uncultured Candidatus Saccharibacteria bacterium | reverse complement strand
CCGCTGTTCACGCGCACTTGTACCGATATATTGTTACCGGTGGTCACGCTCGAACTGCTCGGACTGACAAACACTGATGCCGAGGTGGCAAGAACTTTTGTCGCTGGCAACAAGCTTACCGCCAAAAGGCCGAAAACCGTTGCTATGTATCGTAGTTTTTTCATTATAGTCCCCATTGACTTGATAATACGGAAAGATCTAAGACGTCTGTCTTTCCTGATTGATTAATATCGCTTCGCCCGGCTCGGTCCGCCTGCCACTGGCTAGAAAAAACAGACAGGTCGAAAACATTTACCGAGTTGTCGCAGTTAATATCACCGTCCAGGGTGATCGTCATACACGCCTGTACCCGCTGGACGGCGTTTAGCGGCCTGATGCGCCCAAAGCCAACATACTGAGTGTAGTTCTGCCCGCTCATCTGAGAAGTTTTGAGAGCGCTGTCAACAATTGCAGCCCGGATATCCATTGGGTTGCCGGCCGGCCATACGGCCGTAAGGCTCGCTACCAAGCTGGCGGTAATGGGCGAAGCGAACGAAGTGCCGTAGATGCTAGCACTGTACGCACCGGCCGGGTCTACGGGGTCATACAGGGTGGTATTGATTGTGCCAGAACCAGGCGCGGCGATATCCACCGTTGCTCCATAGCTGCTAAATGAGGCTCGGTTGTCAGACATGTCCGTCGCTGCTACCGATATGGTGTACGGGTTGGTAGACGGATACAATGTCTGGCCTTGATAGCTGCAGCCCTGCGAGGCATAATCAGTGCCGCCACAGTTACCGGCAGCGGCCACTATGGCAATACCGGCCGCTTTGGCGTCAGCAATCAGGGCTTCTATTACCGAGTCACTAGCGGTAGAGCCAAGACTCAGATTAATCACGTCGGCACCGTTGTTAATTGCATAGTCTATGGCCATCGCCAGCTCCACGGTCGTCGCGCCGCCATCGTCGGTAAAGACCTGCAAAGGCATAATTTTTACGTTCCAGTTCAGGCTGGCGATACCCAGGCCGTTGTTGCCGGTAGCCCCTACCAGTCCCGAAACTGCCGTACCGTGCCCAGCTCCATCGCCATTTGGGTCTACGCTTCCGGCCGAAGGGTCGTTGTCGTCATAGCCAAAATCCCAACCTCGGTAATCATCTTTGAAGCCATTGGCGTCGTCGTCAAGGTTATTACAGCTCTTATCAAGCGATAGGGCGCGGCTGGTACAGTTGGGCGCGGCTCCTTCGCTTGCAGTCGCTCCGCTTTCACCGCTGTTCTCATACCACCTATCCGCTAGATCTTCATGGGCCAGCGCGAAGCCGGAGTCAATCACAGCTACCGTCACTGTGTCGCTGCCCGTCGTCTCGTCCCAGTAACTTTCGGCGCCTAATAAAGTTAGGTAATCCTGCGGTTCGATTGGGTCGTTCGGTGTTAGCAACGAACGATACGGCTGTGGCAACGAGATCGTTACGGCTTTACCCTGATCTTGCAGTTCGCGCGCCGTTAACATGTCGGTCTGATAGTAGTCCGTTGTGCCTATCCGCTCAGTATTTTTCGTATCCGGTACCGGCTCGGAAATCTTTATAATAACTTCTTGATTTGAAGAAACACTATTGGCAGGCTCAGATAGCACACGGCCGCCCAAAGCGACTGCGATGCAAGCGCAGCCGGCCAGTATAGACAGCGTGTGGAATTTTTTCATATTTGTTTTTGAACTAACAGGTTAATTATACCACGATATTAAGAGTCTTAAAGCCCAAGCTATTGATATAATGCCTATATGAAATTACTTGTTACAGGTGGTGCCGGGTTTATCGGGTCAAACTTTGTGCACCTCATTCTTCAAGATCGCCCCGATTGGCACATAACCGTTATCGACAAGCTCGGCTACGCCGGTAATAAGGCCAGCCTAGACGGCGTGATGGACAAGATTACGTTTGTAGAGGGTGACATCTGTGATGAAGCGCTGCTTGATAAGCTCGTAGCCGGTTCTGATGTCATTGTTCACTTCGCGGCCGAATCACACAACGACAATTCGCTCCAAAGCCCCTGGCCGTTCGTCGAGAGCAATATCATCGGGACCTACCGTATCCTTGAAGCCGTTCGCAAGCACGGCAAGCGTCTGCACCACATCTCGACCGACGAGGTTTACGGCGACCTCGAGCTAGACGACCCGTCCAAATTTACCGACAAAACGCCCTACAACCCATCAAGCCCATACTCCAGTACCAAGGCCGGTTCAGACCTACTGGTGCGTGCATGGGTTCGCAGCTTTAAGGTTGAGGCGACCATCAGCAACTGCTCAAACAACTACGGTCCGCGCCAGCATGTCGAGAAGTTTATCCCCCGCCAAATTACCGAGGTGCTAGAGGGTCGCAAGCCACGCCTATACGGTAGCGGTGAGAACGTTCGCGATTGGATTCATGTCGACGATCACAACAGCGCCGTGCTGGCTATCATCGAAAAGGGCCGTAGCGGCGAGACCTATCTTATTGGCGCGAACGGCGAACAGAACAACAAGACCGTGGTGGAGCTTATCCTTACCAACATGGGCAAGGAAGTTACTGATTACGAACACGTTACTGACCGCCCCGGCCACGACCTGCGTTATGCCATAGACAACTCAAAGCTGGTCAGCGAGCTCGATTGGCAGCCCAAATACACGGCGTTCGAGGATGGCCTTAAGGCAACCATAGACTGGTACCGTCAGAACGAATCATGGTGGAAGCCACAGAAAGCTGAGACTGAACAAAAGTATAAGCAGGCGGGGCATTAAAATGGCTGATTTACAAGTTAGAGAAATCGATATCCCGGGTTTTTACGTTATCGACCTTGTGGTGCACGGCGACAACCGTGGCTGGTTTAAAGAGAATTACCAAAAAGCCAAGATGGAAGCTTTGGGTCTGCCCACATTCGAGGTAGTCCAAAATAACTTTTCGTTCAATAAAGAGCGCGGCGTTACACGCGGCCTGCACGCCGAACCGTGGGAGAAATTCATATCCGTCGCCAACGGCAAAGTTTTTGGCGCTTGGGTAGACCTGCGCAAAGGCCCGACTTACGGCAAAGTATTCACAGTAGAAATCACACCCGACATCGCCGTCTTCGTACCTCGCGGCGTCGCCAACGGCTACCAGACACTTGAAGAAAACGTTACCTATAC
>CAYQTN010000093.1:0-3160 GCA_964420445.1 uncultured Candidatus Saccharibacteria bacterium | reverse complement strand
CAAGACCGAGCGATTCCATGACAGCCTTGCTCTTTGTTATTTTGGTGATACGAGCGCGCAGTAAGCCGATAAGCCCGAATGCCGCCAGCGTCAGAAACACCGAGTATACTAGCAGGTCGTTGCTTTCAAGATTAAGATCGAGCGCAAAATCTAGTGTATACACTGATAGCGGGATAAAACCTACTAAGACGAATGATATAAAGGTAGCAATAGATGCGCCAAGTGGTGATTCGTGATCTTCTTTGGTGCTATTCCCTTTATGCATAGACAGGTCTTGTTCGCTCTTTTCGCTCAGATATGAACCTACAGCCATCGAGAAGCCATCGGCCAGTACGTTCGCGAACCCAAGAATCAGAATGACTCGAACTCCAAGATTGGCGCCTGCGGCACCGGTAACGACCGCGAACGTCGTAACAGCGCCGTCCATACCACCGTACACAAACTCTCTTAGATTATTCTCAATTCTCTTTATCATATGACTTAGTATACCTCACCACTGTACGTTTGTTATACTTTATCCAAAGAGCTAAGAAGGAGTATTCGATGCTGAGGAAAATCAGTCGTTTCTTTCGTGAGTACAAGCAGTTCGGCGTTGTGGTGGTATCGTTCCTGGTTGGCATCGGCTTCGATTTGAGCGGCTTAGACAACGTTGCTCACTGGATATTCTCCATAAGCGCCATATTAAACACACTTCCTTTATTGAGGGAGATGTACCGAGACATACAAACCGGTAAGTATGGCATAGATATTCTAGCCGCAACTGCAATTATTACCTCTGTGGTCCTTGGTGAATATTACGCAGCGATGATTATTGTCTTTATGCTCACGGGCGGCGAAGCGCTCGAGGACTATGCCGAAAACCGGGCGAAGGTGGAGCTTGATGCTCTGCTGCACCGAGCTCCAAAAAAAGCGCACGTCCTGCGCGGACGCAAAGAAATCGACATACCCGTCAGCCAAGTCGTCATCGGAGATAAACTGGTAGTCAAACCGGGTGAGATTGTACCGGTTGACGGCATCATACTCGAGGGACGGACAAGTATCGACGAATCGAGTCTTACAGGCGAGAGCCTCCCACTAGACAAGCAAGAGGGTGACGCGCTCATGAGTGGTGCGGTCAATATAGTCGGTGTGTTAACTATCCGAGATAATGAAACCGCCGCCAATAGCCAGTAACAGCACATCGTTAGACTAGTTAAGAATGCCGCCACAACCGAATCACCTTTTGTCCGTTTGACCGATCGTTACAGCATCCCCTTTACGATTGTGTCCTTTAGTATCGCCGGGTTCGTATGGTTTATTAGCGGCGACCCAATGCGCTTCTTGCAGGTAATCGTTGTCGCGACACCCTGCCCGCTACTTTTAGCGGCACCGATAGCCTTAATATCCGGCATGAGCCGTTCGGCCAAGCACGGCATTATCGTCAAATCGGGTTCGGCACTCGAACGCCTAGCAGAAGTACGCACAATGGCTTTCGACAAAACCGGAACGCTGACGAAGGGCACGCCTCTACTAGATGAAGTAAGCACCTTTGCGCCACACAAAAAAGATGAGGTCTTAGCGTTAAGTGCAGCCTTAGAGCAAAAATCCACCCATGTGCTTGCGCAAGCAATTGTGCAGGCAGCTGAAAATCGTAAACTGTCTCTGCCTAACGTAAAGACCTTGCAGGAATTCCCAGGCCGCGGCATTGCCGCCAGAGTTGGCGGTAAATCTGTTCTTGTCGGCCGGCTCGATTATCTTCGAGAGGAAGGTGTCTCACTGCCTAAAACATTCAGCGCCCGCGGTGTTAAATCAACCGCAACTTATGTAGCCATAAATGGCACGCTGGCCGGAGTTATGACTTTCAAGGATGAAGTACGAGAAGATACGGCAAGCATGCTCAAGCGCATCAGGAAGCTCGGTATCCGGCACACACTCATGGTTACGGGAGACAACGAAGCAGCCGCGAGCAAGATTGCTAAGAAACTCAAAATAGAAAATGTCGTTTCAGACGCGCTGCCTGGCGACAAAATTCGTGCCATTGAATCACTACGCTACCGCCCGGTGGCTTTTGTTGGTGACGGTGTTAACGACGCGCCCGTCTTAACTGCATCTGACATTGGCATCGCGCTCGGCGCAAGAGGCTCAACAGCGGCAAGCGAGTCGGCCGACATAGTCATTATGACCGACGATGTGAATCAGGTTGCGAAGAGTGTGGAGATTGCGCAGAATACGTTCTCGATTGCTCGTCAGGCAATTGTAATCGGTATCGGCATGAGTATCATATTGCAGATAATATTCGCCACCGGCCGGTTTGCCCCGTCGCTAGGTGCGGCGTTACAGGAAGTCGTTGATGTAGCGGTCATACTGATTGCTTTGCGCGCTCACGGATCGTTTAGCCAGCGGCCAGCCCGCCTGAAGTTAAAGCAAGCCTAGACACAGAATAGTAGCGATAGGCAGGACCAGATTGTCCGAGCCAAACACGGCGAGGTTCTCTAAAAAAGTCAGCGTCAACCCGAGTATTACCGCGAACGGCAAAAGAGACAGCGGGTCAGCGTAATATGGGTTCAAGAATAATACGGCGCTGAGTGTGAGGATGGATATTAAAGCAAAGACCGCACTGCCAATATAGGTTTTCGGCTGCCCAAACAGATAATACTCGCCGTGCTTCTTGCCGTAGGTCACCCCTGCTATAGCCGCAAAACCGTCGGCAAGACTCACCTGCACGATAGCCGCGAAGAACACCCAGGCCGAAGGCTCTAACCAGGCAGCAATAAATACGCCAACGCCGAGCAGTACATCTCCCCAGCTCTTTCGGTTGACGGCGTGAATGGCATGAAAGTAATTCGTGTAGCGATTCAGTACGTTAACTGCGACAAATCCGACAGCCAACACCATGATCCACTCATAAGGCACCCAGAAGCCTAGCGTGGCGATAAAGGTACCAGTAGTTATATGAACGAACTTACGGGCGACCTCATCCTTAAGATGAGCATGCTTCCAGCCAATCTCAGAGAGAACCAGTAGCGCGGCAATGGCAACAGCCGCAATAAATGCAGGAATCATAAGCGCATTATAGCCGAAGCTAGGGCAAGTGGATAATCTATACATGGTCGGGATGGCGGGATTTGAACCCACGACCTCGTCGTCCCGAACGACGCGCGCTACCAAGCTGCGCTACATC
>CAYQTN010000092.1:0-3213 GCA_964420445.1 uncultured Candidatus Saccharibacteria bacterium | reverse complement strand
GACAAAGACCTAAAAATCGATGTCTACCGCAGCGGTGGTAAGGGCGGCCAGAGTGTCAACACAACCGACTCCGCCGTGCGGGTCACACATCTGCCGACAGGCCTCACGGTCGCCATTCAAAATGAACGTTCGCAGCTGCAGAACAAAGAAACAGCCATGACCATTCTACGCTCGCGCCTGATTCAGTTGCAGATGGAACAGCACCTCGAAAAATTAGCCGATCTCAAAGGAGTTAATCAGTCAGCCGAGTGGGGAAGTCAGATACGTTCGTACGTCCTGCATCCGTACAAGATGGTGAAAGACCTCCGCAGCCACGTTGAGTCGAGTGATCCGGAGGCCGTCTTAGACGGTGACATCGACGCCTTTTTAGAAAGCTTCTAAGCGTGAGTGTTATACTACAACCAACATGAAAACGTTCGGGTGGCTTGTCGGAATTTTAGCGCTACTAGCGGGCAGTATTTTTATCATGCCCCCCGCTGGGGTTTCTGCGGCTAATTGTACAAACGTGTCCAGTTTTGGCGCGGTACGGCTCTTTTTGCCCGATTTGCCGAGCACAGGGGAGTACGTCCTGTGGGTGCGTGTTCAATCACCCAGCAACACCTCTCGCGTACTGGCAGAGGTTAATGAGCAATGCCTTGATATCACCGCGCCTACGCCAGTCGCAACCGAATGGGTTTGGCATGCTCATCAGACCTCAGGAACACCGTATTTGCTCTCGTTCAACAGCACCAACGCCGGCAGTATCAAGCTGTACGGCGTTCAGGCGGGCGTAAAAATAGACAAAGTGTTGCTAGCGCCTGCCGACTGTGTACCGGTTGATTTTGGCACCAATTGCCATAGCGGTGTAGAGGCGGTTGCGGCAGCGGAAGGGGTGGTAGCTTTGCCACCACCGTCCGAAGAGTCGGTTTCAGGTAACGTTATTCTCAGCCCAACACCTCAGCGGTTCGCTTCGCGCCTAGAGTCAGTTAGCTACACTGTCGGTGGCAGAACGCTTCAGCGCTCTCAAAAGCCCGAACCTTTCGATACAACTATGGTCGAGAATGGCAAATACACTGTTCTTATAGAAACAACACTGGACGACGGTGAGCGTATCCGAGAGTCAACGGTTATAGAAGTTGATAATCCGGCTAACGCGTTTTCTCCAGTCATGCGCTGGCTGCGTCTAAATCGTAACGGAGTCATGCTGGGGCTGATTATCGGTGGTTCGCTCCTGGTAGCATCGACGCTATTCACGCTTATTAGACGGTGGTATATACGCCGCCGCGAACTCAAGTTCCACGGATTTTAAGAGCCCCCAGCGCTAGTACAAGCGTAACCGTATTTGCTATACTGTGTCAGTGATATTGCTAGACAGAGTTAGCAAGGCGTACGACCGAAAAGGTTCGACGGCGCTGGAGCGTATATCGCTCCACATCGAACCACGCGAGTTCGTGATTATCGTCGGCGCCTCCGGTGCCGGCAAGTCAACGCTTCTAAAACTCCTTACCCGTGAAGAAAAACCAACGACCGGCAAGATTATTGTCGGTGGTATTGATTACGAACACCTCAAAGACCGGGATGTACCCAAACTTCGGCGTCGTATTGGCGTGGTGTTTCAAGACTTTAAGTTGTTACCAAACAAAACTGTCTTCGAAAACGTCGCGTTTGCGTTAGAAATAATCGGCATCAGTACCAAAGAGATTAACCATACCGTGCCACGCGTACTCGACATAGTCGGGCTTAAGGGCAAGGAAAAAAGCATGCCTTTGGAGCTATCAGGCGGAGAGCGCCAACGCGTTGCTATTGCCCGAGCAATCGTCCGCCAGCCGAAGATACTCATTGCCGATGAGCCGACGGGAAACTTAGATCCAAAACATGCCTGGGATGTTATCCGTGTCTTAGAAAAAATCAACAAGTACGGCACCACAGTACTACTGACGACGCACAACCAAGACATCGTTAACAAACTCAAGCGCCGGGTTATTACTATTGAGAACGGCCGCGTAATTGGTGATCACGCCAACGGGGAATACAAGCTGTGAACCGCAAAATGACCATGTTATGGCGAATATTTTTGGGTGGCTGTATCAACTTTGTGCGAAACGCTTGGCTCAGCATAGCCGCTATGGCGGTCATGGTGGTGACGCTCAGCATCGTGCTGTTTTCATTTGTGGCAAACGCTACCTTTTCGCACACCATCCAGGAAATTCGTGACAAGATTGATATCTCAGTGTACTTAAAAGACGATGTCACAGAAGCCCAGCGCAACGATCTGACGAACGATCTGACTAAGTTAGAGAACGTTCGCATAGTAGAGTACGTGTCAAAAGAGCAGGCTCTGCAAGACTACATCGAAATCAACAAAGACAACATAGACCTGCAGCTGGCTATTTCACAGACAGAAAACCCGTTGCCAGCCAGCTTGCGTATTAAGCTGTATAACCCAGATACTATAGATCAGGTAAAGAGCTTTCTAGACCAGCCCGACATTAAAGAGCTGCAGTCAGATGAAACGTCTTACGAAGGTGATCGCAAAGAAGCCATAGACAAGATTGCCAAGGCAACGACATTTATCCGTCAGGCCGGTATTGCCGGAGTTATTATATTCGCGCTCATATCGGTGCTGATCATCTTTAACACCATTCAGATGGCTATTTTCAACCGCCGCGACGAGCTTGGTATTATGCGCTTGCTCGGTGCTAGCCGCGCCTATATCCGCGGGCCGTTTTTGATAGAAAGCATGCTGATAGGTATCTTCTCAGCCATTATCTCCATCGCCATGATTCAAGCCATATTTAGCATTGCCGCAGGTACGCTCGACGCCAGCAGCTTCGGTCTACTGGATATTACGTACGCCAGCCGTTACTTCCAGTCCAACATGTTCTCGATTATCGGAGCGACCGTCGGGATGGGTATTCTGATCGGTCTCGGTTCATCGTTTGTCGCGACCGGCCGCTACCTTAAAATCAGCCGCACAAAATAACCTAGCTCAAACAATCTCAACAGGGAGAGCATATTGCTTTTGCTTGTAATTTATGCTACAATCGTCGCGTTAATAGCCGAACAAAAACACCATGAAACAAACAGCACAACTCACAGGATCTATCTTGCGCCGAAGCGTAATGCTTCTGAGCGTACTCATCTTGAGTGCTGGGTCCTTTGGGGCAGTCAGGCTGGTCGGTGCTCAGAGTTTGCAAGATCAAATTAATGACCTCAATCGGTTAAACAGCGAAA
>CAYQTN010000091.1:0-3231 GCA_964420445.1 uncultured Candidatus Saccharibacteria bacterium | reverse complement strand
CAGACCGAATAGTATTGCAGCTCGCCGGCAGTCTCGATAACGAGCGTACCGAAGTTGAGAGCATGCGCGAATATGCCTTTTTGCGTCACCGTTACGTCTTGGACGTCACCGATAGAAAGCTGTGATATCTTTCGGTTGAACAAGCTCGTAAACAGAACTTGGGCCAGCTTTTCACTCGTCACGTATATCACGTTGCTTTTATACAAAAACGCCGCTACAAAGGTGATGATAATGTCACCGATGATAATAAAGAAGCTTACCAATGCTAGGATTCCTTTGGCAGTTTCAGCGGATTGCGGGCTTGTAGTAAGCCAGGTTAAATCTGATGCCAGTACGAATATATTAATGATAGTTATCGCCAAGACAACAAACAAACCAGTTAAGAATATTAGTAGCAGACCAAACGGATGCTTGCGGATTTCGGTAATAAGTTCTTCGTTAGCGTCGAACTCAATCAGCTTGAAGTACTTACGCCCTTCACTCGACAGCCGTTTGCTAACCTCAGCCCTGTGTAACTCATCCCGTTGTTTATCGTGCATAGTTTAGATTATAACAGTGATGGCTGGTCTGATGGCGGTTTTTTATTGAGGTGCTTCATTGCCTTATGCGTCGCCTTGCGTCCTCTGGGAGTGCGTTCCAGCAAACCAATCTGCATCAAATACGGCTCGTAGAAGTCCTCAATGGTAGTAGCTTCATCGCCCGTGAGCGCCGCCAGTGTGTTAAGCCCGACCGGGTTCTGACCGTACATTTCAATCATACGATCAAGCAGGTACCTATCTGCCGGATCCAGGCCAAGCTCGTCGATTTCCAGCAACGACAATGCCGCGTGAGTAGTATGTGCGTCAATCATACCGTCTCCGTTAACATCGGCGTAATCACGTACCCGCTTAAGTAGCCTGTTGGCGATACGCGGAGTCAGGCGGGCGCGGCTCGATAAGATAGTCGCTGCCTCCGGATGAATTTTACTCTGCAAGATGCCGGCCGCACGTTCGATAATCTTGGCGATTTCTTGCGGGGTATAAAACTCTAGGCGGTGCATCATACCAAAACGGTCGCGCAGTGGAGCCGCCAACGCGCCGGTACGCGTTGTCGCTCCGATAAGCGTGAACTTTGGCACATCCAGACGTAGGCTACGGGCCGACGGACCTTTGCCGAGCATAATGTCTATCTTGTAATCTTCCATGGCGCTATACAGCACTTCTTCGACACTACGGTGCAAGCGGTGAATCTCATCAATGAACAGTATGTCGCCGTCCTGCAGGTTGGTGAGCAGGCTGGCTAGGTCTCCGGCACGCTCGATTGCCGGCCCGGAAGTAACTCGAATCTGCGCCCCCATCTCGTTGGCGATAATGCTTGCTAGCGTGGTTTTGCCGAGGCCCGGAGGGCCATACAGCAGCACGTGATCCAGTGGCTCTTCGCGTTTTTTAGCGGCATCAATGGCAAGCTTTAGATTTTGCTTGATGCGCTCTTGGCCGACATAACTGGCAAAGTCTCTTGGGCGTAGCGTAATTTCAAGCTCAACCTCTTGTTGGTCGGCGTCATCCGTACTGGTGTGCAAAATTCGTTCTATCGCCATGTTCGTCCGCCTTTCAGTGCAAGCTTGACCCGCGATTCGGTATCAAGCGTACTGTCGATATCTCTGAGCGCCAAGGCTGCGTCTTGTGGAGAATACCCCAGCGCAACGAGCGCTTCTGTCGCCTCGTCCTGCGACCCGACACCTGGACGCGTCACAATGTCTTCGGCGCCGCCACTCGCTGCAATGCCTACTTTATCGCGCAGCTCTACCACTATCTGTTCTGCTGCCCGTTTGCCGACGCCCTTTGCAGACTGCAATGACTTCACATCACCTTGTGCGATAGCAGCACGTACCACCCCTGAAGAGCCGATATCCAAGACGGCCATGGCAACTTTCGGCCCGACGTTTTTTACCCCTAGCAGCTGCTCGAATAAATACTTGGTATCAAGCGACGTAAAGCCAAATATATCGTGAGCCTGTTCGCGAATGTGCTCATACACGTACAACTTGGCACTGTCGCCAATTTTAAGGCGCTCGTAGTCCTCTACGGCAACGCTCAGGCCGTAGCCAACTCCACCAACGTCTAATACCACTACGTCGGACAGCTTTTCGCTTATGACTCCAGAAAGTGTCGCAATCATCTAAACCTATTATATAGCTTTGTGCCGTGAAAAAATTCTTTAATTATCCGTGGCCCGCTCAGCGCACGTTCATACTGTGCGTAATGGCACAGGCTAGGGCATCGGCGCAGTCATCAGGCTTCGGAACGTCTTTTAGCTGTAGTAGCACCCGCACCATCTCTTGTATCTGTTTCTTTTCGGCGCGTCCATAGCCTGTTAGCGCCTGCTTAATCTGCAGCGGCGTATACTCGGCGATTTTTAGATTGGCCTGCATACCGGTCAGTAGCACAACCCCTCTTGCCTGCGCGACCGTCATAGCGGTGGTCACGTTTTGGGCGAAGAACAGCTTCTCAACGGCCATTTCCTGCGGCTTCGTATCGGCTATGATATCCGTCAGCTCATCATAAATTGTCAGCAGGCGGACAGCATCGTCCTCCTTCACGGGCGTACGGATAACACCGCCGTCCACCAGTTGCGGCTTACCCTTTGTGACCTCGATAATACCAAACCCTAGGATGCCTGTTCCCGGATCAATGCCGATGATACGCATGCTTCACTTTCGTGATTGCAACTGCTGAGAACAAAATAGCTCCAGAACCAATAATAAAATCTGCGACCATTACGGCATAATTCGTACTCGTGGCATATTCAGTTTTATATGGTTCCCGAACGTATTCATCGTTTTGTAGATTATTTCTCCATACAAAAGGGAGTCCTTTTCTAGTCACAACAACCGGCAGACAATCAGGAGCATTCACGCACATACAATTTGGACACCCCGCTTTGGCAACAGTATTAGGGGCTTGATTTGTATTAACAAAAATTACCCCTAACAAAATTGCAGCTACCGCAATAAGTAGCTTCTGTAATTTTTTCTTCATGTTGAACTAAATTATATCAAAGTTGGTAAATGTGTTGCTGACGTCGTCCAGTTCGTCTAATGCGTCCATAAGACGCATAATTTTGCCTTGAGTCGCTTCGTCTGTGACTTCAATCGTGCTATTCGGTTCGTATGATAATTCGGCTTGAGTAACTGGGATATCGGCGGCTTTGAGCGCGTCCGAGAAGATCACCGTGCCGAGGCCGTAGCCGCCC
>CAYQTN010000090.1:0-3327 GCA_964420445.1 uncultured Candidatus Saccharibacteria bacterium | reverse complement strand
TCGTCGGCGTTGTCGTGCAGCAGCCCCATCTCACCCTGTTCGGTGTCGAGCAAGTGACGCTCGAGCATCGAGTGGGCTGACCCGGGTTCGGCGACGGCGCCGTCGGGGGCGATGTCGTTGAGGATGCCGTGGTAGCGGGTGATCTCGCGCGGCTTCAGGTAGTGAGCCTGGTAGCCAGTGGTGCGTGCTCGCATGACGAGCGAGCGTGTCCAGTCGATGAACGCGGCCGCTTGCTTCGCGGTGGCATCGGTCTCCGAGCAGATCTGCTCGATGACAGCCATGCGGTCGGGCTTGGCGGCGAACGAGTCGGTTGACTGGCTCTGTTCGTGTCGTTCCTGCACTGCTTGGGTCATTACGACCACCTCCATTGTTTTGGTTCCATCACCCAGGTTTAGGCGATTAAGATGTTATTTTATACGGATTTTATGCTTAGTCAAGCATAAGAAATATTTTTGGGATTCGAACAAAAAGCTCTACAATTCTAGTAATGTCGAAGACCAAAAAGATATCTGCAAGTGTTTCTGTTCGTGCCAGCCAGCATGATACGTTCAAAGCGGTTACAGACTGGAAGTCACAGCAAAAATGGATCTTTGCTACGAGAGTCAGGGGAGTAGGCGATGACTCGCAGATACTCGGTGGCAAACTAGAGGCGTTTACTGGCTTTGGGAAAATTGGGTTTTTAGATACCATGACAATTACAAAGTGGGATCCGCCCCGACTATGCGAAGTAACTCATACTGGCAAGGTGGTTAGAGGCTCCGGGTTGTTTGAGGTAACCAGCAAAAATGACAAAACTTATTTTACGTGGACAGAATACACCGTTTTGCCTTTCGGGATTATTGGAAGGGCAGGGTGGTTAATTGTCGGCCCGCTCACAAAACTGGGACTTGAACTTTCACTGAGAAGGTTCAAAAAGCGTTTCTAGACTTGGCTGGGATGGAGGGATTCGACCTTGAGGCACAAATTAAAACTAGATTTGTGCCTCCAACCCTTCCGGGCGTTAGGCGGCCAGAGTCCACAGGACTCTGTCGTTCGAATCCTCACCAATGCCCGGCAAAATAAAAAAGCCAGACGCATGGTCTGACTTACTTATTTTGGCTGGGATGGAGGGATTCGAACCCCCGAATGCCGGGACCAAAACCCGGTGCCTTACCACTTGGCCACATCCCATCAGCAGGGCCTGACAAGCGGATATTGTATCAGATTATCTCTGTTATTACGAGCGGACTACTGGACGGATTAATGCTACAGCAAATAAAAGTAACCTGGCCCTCGAGCATCACTTGCTGCGATGCATTAAAGTTTACCGGCAAGCCTAAGCACTACCGGAGAATATACGTTATACTACCTGCAGTAAACACTGCTTATATGAAGCAACATATACAAAAACCTATCAAATTTCCTAAAGTGCACCCAACCATCCAAGCGGCAGCGGCACTATCGCTGTTTGTCCTGGCCGTACTGCTATCTCGCGGCGAGGATATGACCGCGTGGGAAGTTGATGTGTTCCGTACCGTATACGGCTGGCCGGAATTCTTACGCCCTTTCTTCTTTGCAGCCACCCAAGCCGGTAGCATCCATATGTTGGGCATACTGCTTATAATCTTTATACTCCGGCGGCAATATCATGTTCTTCTGCGCTTGCTATTGACCGCAACGTTGGCTTATCAACTGTCGGGGTTTGCCAAAGATATCTGGGGAAGAGCGCGGCCCAATGAAATCCTCGAAAACGTGTTTAACCTTGACTACATTGTACGTGGCCCCGGTTTTCCATCCGGACACATGGCTCTCGCTACAGCTATGGCGCTAACCATTGGGCTGTATTTGCCGAGGAAATATCAGTGGGTCACAGCGGTGTGGATAATCGCCGTCGGCTTATCGCGCATGCACCTCGGTATTCATGCACCACTCGACATTGTTGGCGGTTTCGCCATCGGTTGGTTGTGTTACGCGTTGTTCCGTCATGTACGCTTACAGGACATTAGGTTCGGTAAACGACGCACACCCAAGGCACAGTAGGCTATACTAGTGGGCACATGACACACCTAAGCAACAATTCACGCACACCATTTGCCCGTAAGCTGCTGACGTATCTGCTGATTGCCGGATTTGTAATCTTGGCTCTTCACCTGTTATTTCAGGCGCTCAATTTGCTAGTCTATCATCAGCAACATGGTCAGTTTTATGAGCTTTCCAACCGCTTTGATTTTGACGATGAATCCAGTGTGCCAACGTGGTTTTCACAATTACTTTTTCTAATGTTATCCGCTGGAGCCGCACTTGCAGCATATCTTACTGCTGACAGGCGAGTCGGTCTCCTTTGGACAGTAATAGCTGTTGTCGCACTGGTTTTTTCCATAGACGAGATTGCCGGCCTGCATGAATTCTTTCTACAGACTCTGCATGTGGTGTTCTACCAAGATGCCGGGCCGGGAAGCCTGTCGAACGCATGGCTGCTTGTAGCACCATTTGTCTTACTTGTTACGGGTATTTTTATTGTGAGCATGCTCCGCCGTTTTCCTAGGCGTACAATGTTCTTGTTTACTGGCTCGGTCATCGTTTTTCTTATAGGCGCAATCGGCGTCGATGCGTTTAATAGTCTGGTCGAACGCGAAAGCTTCATGAGCCAAGGACTGCTTGTCGGGGTAGAAGAATCGTTCGAAATTTTCAGCCTTATCATCATTGTGTATGCAGTTGCCGATTACCTCGAGCGCATGCACGGCAAGGCACTACATAACGCCTGGCGTCAGCTCCGATCGTAGCCATAGGCAATGGCTACTTAGGGCTTTACCGAGAATCGGCCGGTAATACCTAGCTCTGTGTGGTCGTGGTATTCAAAGTTGCCCGTCTCATTCAGTGTGATTGTCTCGGGACGCCCATCGTCTAGTACTACCGTGTCTTCACCTCCGTACGATATGTCATCTGGATGCGTTCCAAAGTGCAGTTCTAGATCAAGGCCATCTTGATTGATAAATGTCAGGGTATCGCAGCGCTGTGCCTCCACAAATGCCGGGCTTGCTACGCCACTGCTTATGCGAACGATGTAATTGTCGTTATTCCCTTGGCAGGCACCGGTTTCTTTGCCGCCGATCTGGGCTATGTTTTCCTTTTGGGCGAGCTTTGTTGTGTATTCTCTTGGCGACATGTTGCGGTAGAGGTTCTGCATAATAAACAGGGAAGCGCCAACGGTGATAACGATGACCCCGGCTGTCGCAAAGAAAAAGACGACGTTGTAGAGCGGTTTAGGCCCGCGGCCAAGATGCAAGAAGAAGAGAAGCTGGATGGCCATCTGTAAGACCGCAATGCCCAAAATAGTTACCAGCAAGC
>CAYQTN010000089.1:0-3330 GCA_964420445.1 uncultured Candidatus Saccharibacteria bacterium | reverse complement strand
TCATCGGCCAAAAGCGCAAGTCATTGGCGCTCCCTGCTGGTATACTAAAACTAACCAAGACCGTGTTAAAAAACGTATCTCTGAAACTCTACTCCACCATGCGTCTGGGAGGGACGGCCGATTACGTCACAGAGGCCAAGACCAAACAAGATTTGGCGAAAGCCGAGGCTTGGGCGGAAGAACGCGAACTACCAATACGAGTTATCGGCATCGGCAGCAATATTATCTGGCGCGATGAAGGCTTCAAAGGCCTCCTAGTCATTAACCGTATCCGTGGATTCAAGAAAATAACCGAGAATGAATCTGTGGCCGCCTATGAGATAGGCGCCGGCGAAAACTGGGACAATATTGTCGACCAGACGGTAGGGCTCGGGCTGCAAGGAATTGAATGCCTATCTCTCATTCCTGGCACTGTGGGCGCGACACCGGTGCAGAATGTCGGCGCGTACGGCCAAGATATTTCACAGACACTTGTTTCGCTTGAGGCCTACGATCGCATGGAGAAAGCGTTCGTTACGCTAGCAAACGACCAATGCGCCTTCAGTTACCGCTCGTCGCGCTTTAAAACGGTTGATAACGGCCGCTTTCTAATTTCGTCGATTACACTCAAACTCCACAAGCGGCCGCCTCAGGCCCCGTTCTACGAGAGCCTGCAGCGTCATTTGGACGAGCATGATATTACTGACCCGACACTACAACAGATCAGAAAAGCTGTTATTGCAATCCGCGGCAAGAAGCTACCAGACCCACAAAAGGTTGCTAATTCCGGCTCATTTTTCGCAAACCCAATCGTGCCCGAAAAACACTACCGTTTGATACGCTCGAAGCACAAAGGTGTCGTCGCGTGGGAGTTACCGGGCAAAAAGTACAAATTATCGGCGGCTTGGCTACTGGAAAAGGCTGGCTTTAAAGACAAGCTGGACACAAAAACAGGCATGACTACCTGGAAGGGCCAGGCGCTCGTCTTCGTAAACAAGCGCGCTCAGAGCACTCAGGATTTACTGGATTATCAACAGAAGCTGACCGAAAAAGTGTATGAGCTGTTTCAGGT
Organism: uncultured Candidatus Saccharibacteria bacterium; assembly: GCA_964420445.1. GTDB lineage: Bacteria > Patescibacteriota > Saccharimonadia > Saccharimonadales > JACDBH01 > CAYQTN01. The sequence goes on along the minus strand of CAYQTN010000089.1, from coordinate 2,279 downwards.
TAATCTAGAGCGAGAACCAGAACTACTGCCCTAAACGTCACTGGGCAACGGGAACTTTGATGCGAAGTTAGCCACGTCAGCCTCAATTTTATCTAACTCAGTCTCATCCTGGCGCGCCTTGATAGCCCGAGCCATCTGCTCGGCTACAAAACTCATGTCTTTCTCCTTAAGACCACGCGTCGTCATGGCCGGCGTCCCGAGGCGGAAGCCACTCGGCCGAAATGGTGGCAACGGATCATCAGGAATAGCATTACAGTTACCTGTTAGTCCTACCCGGTCCAAAACATCCTGTGCCTCACGGCCGTTTATTTCAAAACTCTTAGGCATATCGATCATTATCAGGTGGTTGTCGGTGCCATTCGTGATGAGCTTAAAGCCCTGCTTCATGAGTTCGTCTGCCAGTGTCTTGGCGTTTTTGAGTATCTGCGAGGCATAGGCTTGGAAGCTCGGTTCAAGCGCCTCCCCGAACGCGACGGCTTTGGCGAGAATGTTATTCATGTGCGGGCCACCCTGAAAGCCAGGGAAGACCTCTCGGTCGATAAGAGTCGGCAAATTCTCGACAGTCTTCTCCGGAGCCTTCAGCGGGTTACCTACCGTACCATTGCTGAGTATCAGGCCACCTCGTGGACCGCGGAGTGTCTTATGGGTCGTACTGGTGATGACATGAAAACCAAAATCAAACGGATTCGGCAGCGCTTTGCCGGCAATCAGCCCGGCAATGTGAGCCATATCGGCCATCAGCACCGCTCCTACCTCTTGGCCAATGGCTGCAAACTTGGCGTAGTCCAGACTGCGCGGATAGCCACTAAAGCCTGCTAGCAAAATTTTGGGCTTTTCTTTGAGGGCGGTCTCACGCATTTCGTCGTAATCAATCTCGCCCGTCTCGATATCTTTCACGCCGTAGCGTACGAAGTTGTACAGCTTGGCACTGGCCGTAACGGGCGCCCCGTGGGTTAAGTGGCCACCGTGGTCTAAGCGCATGGCCATAATAGTGTCGCCGGGCTCAAGCCATGCTTGGTAAACGGCAATGTTGGCTGGCGCGCCGGAGTGCGGCTGCACATTAGCGTGTTCGGAGCCAAACAACTGCTTAGCCCGGTCAATCGCAATCGTCTCGACTTGGTCGGTGTTCTCTTGCCCGCCGTAGTATCTTTTTCCGGGATAGCCTTCGGAGTATTTGTTGGTAAATTCGCTACCAAGCGCCCTTAGGACATCGCGCGAGACGTAATTCTCTGACGGAATCAGCTCTAATCCCTCGCGCTGGCGCTTTTGCTCTGCTTCTAACAAGTCTTGGAGTTTTTTATCGTGCAACATACCTTCCCTCTCAGATGTATCTTAATCATATCAGGTGTCTAGTCTATTTGGCTGTTGCGCTGTGCTAAATCATAGGAGTATTGTATATCTAGCAGTTCGCAAACACAAAAACAAAACATTATCGACATAATATATCATACGTGATATATTGATTGAGCTTATGAATCAAACCAGCCAGAAAATCGGTCAGTTTATTTATCAAATCAGACAAGAAAAGGGCCTTACGCAGGCTGAATTCGCTCGTCGCCTCAACACGTCCCAATCTGCAGTCAACCGTATAGAAAAGGGTAAACAGAATCTCAGCATGGAAATGCTGGGACGTATCAGCGATGTCTTAAACAAACAGATCGTATCTTTAGGTAGTGGTGGTATTAACCTTCGCATCGAGGGCGGCCATGAGTTGCACGGCGAGATTGCCTTAAAGCGCAGCAAGAATGCCGCGGTCGCGTTACTGTGCGCCAGCCTGTTGAACCACGGCACCACCCGTTTCAAATCGTTCCCTCGTATCGAAGAGGTCTACCGTATCATCGAAGTCCTGGAAAGTATCGGTGTAAAAGTTCGTTGGTATGCCAACAACGACCTCGAGATTAAACCACCCAAACAACTCGACCTCGCGGCCATCGACGCCCCAGCGGCGCGTAAGACCCGCAGCGTACTGATGTTGCTCGGTTCGCTCATGCACGACTACAAGTCCTTCAAGATTCCATACGCCGGCGGCTGTAAGCTGGGTTCCCGGACCGTCGCACCGCATCTCTACGCACTAGAGCAGTTCGGCGTTAATGTCGTCGCCAAAACCGGATACTACAACGTGACCATCAAGAAAAAGGCCGCCGACAAAGTTGTTCTTTACGAACAAGGCAACACCGTAACTAATAACGCATTGATGGCAGCCGCCTCAACCAAGGGCAAGACTATCATCCACGGCGCCAGCGCAGACTACATGGTGCAAGATTTGTGCGCCTTCTTGC
>CAYQTN010000088.1:0-3374 GCA_964420445.1 uncultured Candidatus Saccharibacteria bacterium | reverse complement strand
CGTCGAAACGACCACCCAAGCGACTGACCTCAATGCCAATGAGCTTATTTGGTACAACGCCGAGCAGACAGACCGAGTCCACCGGGTGCTATGGTACGGCAATGATACGCCGGGCGATTATGACCTAAACGAACTGCGTACTCACGCCGGCGGCGTCGATGGCAGCTGGTTCGACGAAAACGGCAACGCGGTCCTAGATATCTCACGCATGAGCCCTGATGGTTCATTCCAGGGCGGCCAAGAAGCAAATCCATTCCAGCTTACTGGCGATAATAGGTTGTCGCTGGCTGTGTCTGTCAGTAAGGAATCCCAAGATACTGTCTTCAATTTCGATTTTGTTACCACGCCTGAGGGCCGCACTTTAGCGATTATCCCTCCCGACAGCCCGGTTCATCAGCTTTTTGAGATTGATCAGAACGGTAACCGTGTCTTTAACGGCCGCTACCTCGAAGTTATGGAAATGACTGGTCAGCAGGACGAATTTGGCGAAGAGGTCAAGATACTCAGTACGTTTGTTGGCGAAGACAACACCGATGGTGGCCTGGTAAGTGAAATAACCGAAGTCTCAGAAGTTACCACCAACACCAACACACTGACGTTCACACCGCCGGTTGAGACTATGCAAGAAGTTAACTTTGCAGGTGTAACATTGGCCGAGACAAACAACGAAGTTGTACCGGTTGTACCGGTGCCCGTATTTGCCCGAAAAGGCTTGGAGTCGGCGATCGACCGACCCGGTCCCCCTATTACACGCCGCCGCTACGAATACGGCGGGTATGGCCCGTATGGCGAAGGTACCCCAGAAGACGTCGAGGAGCTTATCGATTCCACCATTCCTGAACTACGAGACAACCCCCGCGCCCGCGTTCAAACCGGTCGTGCCACAAATTGGTATCGTACCCTTCTGGGTCGTAACAGGGGCACAGCCTACGTTGGCAGTATCACTGAAGTTATAGACAACTCTCCGAATTTGCTGGCTATCAATAACGACACCAAGGCCATTGTGACCGTACCGGTTGCGGCCCTAACCGAAGGCGACAATATCTTCCAGTCACTAAGCCTCTATGGGCAACAGCCTGCCGAAAACCAGTCGTCTACCCAAATTCTGTTGCACGTCAACTGGGCCCGCGATCAAGCCGGTACTCCGGAAGCGCAAGCGAGAATTAACCGCACCATGGATGAGATAGCCCGTGCCCAAGCCGCATATCCGGGCTTAAACATCACCGTCATGCAAAGCCAGTGGTCACCCGAAGAAATGCAAGGTGGCGTTATCGGTAATGTCGTCCGTAAGATGTTCGACACCGCTATTTTAGCCACCGACCAAGCAATCTCAGACGGCCGAATGGACCCAGATCACGAAGTTGTTATTATCCGAAACGACGCAGACGCGAAAGGCATTTCCCGCGATTACATAGGCCGCATGGTCGAAAGTGTCACGCGTGACGACGTAGACGCCGCCGCCGGCCGTATCCGTTGGGGTATCGACCAGACCAAAACACTGCCCGGCCTGGCGCTTACTATGCAAGTCTACGAAGGTATCCGTGGCTCGGCAGAGCGCGCCCGTGCTAAAGGCATCGATGCCAGTGTCGAAACAATTGGTATCAACACCGGCGTGCGCCTTTCGACGCTGGCCGCAGTGGGCAGCATTGGCTTTGGCAGTTACACCGGTGCCGGTTCGGACGACCTTACTGTTGGTAGCCGCATCAAAGCTATTCGTAACCCAGGTTCGTATGTCCGCCAAGAAATATATCGTCGTCAGCACGGTGGTCGCTTGCGTGGCTGGATGGGTCGCCGCCGCAGTTCATACGCCGGAATGGTGGGCGGAGAGCCGGGCGACAGCACGGTAGTTATTGCCGCCGGCGCCATGGTGGACAGCGATGTATCACGCCTCGAGGGCCAATATCGCAATGGTGAATCTGTCACCGGTGCTTGGGGTAGCTACGATCAAGGCGGCTATCGCGCCCGTAACGCCTCAATGCCAGCAGACGCCGAGAACGAATCTTTGGCCGACTTTGAGACCATTGCCGACCGCGTTCAGTTCCAGATTAACTCGATTATCAACAACTGGAGCGTGAACCCCGCCCATGTCGAGATGGAGCTGAAGCGCTCCTTCCCGAGCAACAAGTCCGGCGAAGACCCTATGTACGAGTTGCAAATTGGCAGAGATGGCAAGATGGAGTTTAAGTTTACGGCCAGCGGCGTTGAGCTACTCAAGAAGCGGTCGACGCGCAACAACCGCGGCCAGTTTGACGGCCTCGGCACGCGCCGGGTACGCGTCAACTACGGCAGGCGTCCAAAAGGTGCGGCATTACGACCGCCAAGCACACCGCGTTTGGTAGAAGCGCAAGCATAAGCGTATAGTACTAAGTTAGAACAAGGGGGAATGGGCATGGATGAACTTGCAAAATTGAAGGACCAAGTACTAGAAGATTTGATTCAGGTTACCGACGAAACGGATGTAGATCCGGCCGACAGGTTTGAAATCCTGATGTCACGCTATGTGAATACCGGCGAGACAGCATTGCTGAACAAGGCCTACGACGCTGCTAAGGCAATTCCGGAAACGGCAGCCAAAGGCTCGGCCCTGATGCAGCTATTGGAAGAAATAAATATCGCTCAAGCTGATGCGTCAGCAGAGACAGCTCCCGAGCAGACTGAGTCAAACGACCAGCCACCCGCCGACATGCCCGTAGACGAGCAAGGCGAAGCAGTACACGTCAACAAAGAGTAGTCAGTTTTAGACAGCGGAGGTTTCAGGCTCAGGCGACTGGGCCTGTTGTCGCTCGAACAGATTTGGGTCGTAGGAAGCTTCCATGAGCTTATCACCCGGGAAGAATAATGCTGCGCCGACACCACCGGCTATGAGCCGTTCTCCGGCCGACAAGCCGGCATCGGCTCCGGGGAAGACAGCGTTCACGACCATTGAGGCACCAATGAGCTTAAGACCCATGCCACCCGTGTACATTAGTCCGCGCCCCAGGCGCCTTAGTCGTGACTCTTCCTGAGCGACTTCGCGGGCTTCTTCGTCTTGGTAGATTGGCCGTAAGACCTCGCGCGAGGCGTACATAGCTCCGGCGCCTAAGCCCAAGCCGGCGACGATGCCGATAGGCGATGCTGCGGTGGCACCCGTGACGCCTAAGCCGAGTCCGATGCCACCCAGCGCGTAGCCGCCCAACGCCCTGCCAATCCGGCGCAGTTTGGTAGTACGTTCTTGGTCTGGGTCTCGATTAAAATACTGGTCCAGCATTGATTAGCTCCACTCATGTCTCACGGTTTACAATTACCCAAAACTATAACCTAAAATCATTCAGTTGTCCACAAACTACAGCCGTTAAGCGTAAGGGTTAATGTGGTGTAGTATATTGACATTTACA
>CAYQTN010000087.1:0-3416 GCA_964420445.1 uncultured Candidatus Saccharibacteria bacterium | reverse complement strand
ATTGCTACGCCATCAGGGTCGATGAAGTCTTTGGCGTCTAAGCCGCCTTGCTCAAATAGCTTATACTTTGCATCGCCATCTTGAAACTTGCCGAAAAACTCTCTCTTAAAGTCTGCGGGTTGTTGACCTAACCAACCTGAGAATGTTTTGCGCGAGGATACCTGCTGGACACCGTCTGCGCCTACTGCTGGCCTTGTGCCTTCCATTCCTGACAAAACTGAATCTTCTCTCGGCACTGCCACGCGCAACGACCGGCAGTTGTAATGCAGTGGTGGTCGAGGGCCTACGCCGACTTCGTAGATGTTTCCGTCAAGCCCGGCACAAGTCACCGTAGTTGAACTATCAAGCGTGGCGACGTATTTCTCGCCTCTTAGTATGTCTTTGTTCCTTTCGGCAAACTTCTGCCTTGCCACACCCGCCGCATGGTTGAGCGATGTCTGAACTACCGCGCGAACCTGCGCCCGCGACCGCCCGCGTATCTTCTGCGAAACTCGCTGCGTGATCTGGCTTGTAGTGTCGCCAGCAATAAATCCTGCGCTGATAACGTTCTTGAGCTCTTTCCTGTTTGCGCCTGCAAGCACGCCGACCATCTGCTCGATAGTTACACTCTGCTTTTGATCGCCCTGTACTAGGCTGGTGGGCTCACCCGTTACTGCGCTGAGTACCTGATCGGCGTTCGGCTCTGCGGTGCTTCCGTCTATAACCTGATCTAGTGTTTGCTTTTGAAAATCTAGCTCGTCGCTTGTGAACTCCGCAATCTGTTCCCGCAGACTTTCAGATATAGTCTCAGCCTTACCGCTAATAATGGAGTCAACCGAGCTGAGCAAAGAACCAAGCCTTGCTCGCTGGAACTCCGTGCCGGCGTCTGATATCCGCCCGATAATTTCTTCGCGCATCTCTTCCAGCAAACCTTCTAGCTCCGACGTTAGGCCGCGTGATACGCGCTGTACCATTACCTGTCGTCGCGTCGCTGCGTCTGCTAGGAAGTCATCTGCACTCATCTACAGCAGATTCTCCGTGTTCTCAGCGTCGATCTGTTCATCTTCCATTTCTTGAGGAATGTGAATCCGGCCCTTACGGATACTGTCGCGCTGGATAGACCGAGAGATCACGCCAACGTCACCAAGCTGGATTAGCGCCATCAGCTGCTGAGCATCGAGCGTTGTCTCAAAGAAGTCGGTGTTTAAGTCGTAGCGAATTGTCTCAACGGTCGGTGTGTCTAAGCCCACGAACATGGCAGCATCCATCAACGCGTTAGTCAGCGCGTATGACAGGTTGTTTACCACTTGGTCTAACGTCGAGGCTTCGGCACTGGCATTGATACGCGCCGCCTCTGCCGTCTCCGCCGAACCGCCGCGCTGAATCAAACGGGCGCCGATCTTGACCATCTCTTGCTCTTTGGCATCTTTGAGTTGCATTAGCAGGGTGCGCTCCTCGGCCTGCACAAGCTCAACGCCACCGCCTTGCGTGATGATTCCGCTACGGCTGCCGAGCTGCACGCCGTTGGGGTTCTGCTCAACAAAGGTCTCTGGGCTAGTGTCGCCAATGTCTAGGTGGAGTGTTGGCTGGCCAGTGATGTAACCAGCCTCTTCAAGATCTGCGGTGTTGCGATAGTGAGCAATGTTAATAATCGCCAAATCGTACAAAGGCGCATCATCAATGTCCGGCAGGTTGTTCTCTGAGCCAGCGATGTACATCGGGATGTGATCAAACGCTTGACCGCCAGACATGCGGGGGATGAACTCAGCGCCCATAGCCGAGCCGCCGTCGTCATAAATCTGCTGTGTGTACAGACCATCACGCAGGCGAAGCACCCGGTAGTTCTTAACAATATCGTGGTCAAACTCGTCCTTATTGTTCTCGTCCTGCACCAGCTCTACCAGCACCGCCAGCGTTAACACACGCCGCCCGTTGATTTTCTCATACTTCCAGTTAATCAGGGCCTCGGCGTTGTAGATGAGTATTAGTGGTCTAGCCCCGATGTTCTGCTCAGTCTCAAAGTCGATGCTGTCGTCAATCGTCGGATAGTCCACAAGAAAGATATGGCGACCAGTGTCCATGATTCCGCCGAGCGCTTCCTTCGAGATGTGCTCCAAACTAGTGCCGCTGCCGTCGGCGTTGAACTTCAGCTCGTCTAGCTCATCGGGAATCTCATGCATCGGGTCTTTGCGAAAAACCATGCCGCTGAGCGCAGCTCGGGTGCGGCCTGTAACACCCATGAAATAGGCGCGCTGCACATATCGCTTATAACGCTCCGGGTCAGCGGGGATAAACTCTGGCAAGTAGCGTTCTGGCGCTCTCTTGATTGCGCTCTCACCTTCAACAGCGTCCCGCACCAAGCGCCACTTTGGTGAATAGATTTGGTAATTTGGATGTAGTGTTTTTACACTCATGCACCGTTCCTATATTGCAAAGCGGATGGCTACATCTGCCACTGGCTTCTTGACTGGCATCTCATAGGCTATTGGGTAAGTCGTTGCGTCATTCATGTGATCGTGCCCGCTTGTTTTGTCGGGTTCGCCGTTACGATACACTTGCTGCTCTAAGCATTCTGCCACATTCCGGCAAGCGTTCGCATTTATTTTTACCCGGCCAGCCTCTAGGGCCCCGTTCATGGCCATCACCCGATCACGAATAGGCGGATTCGACTTCTTTGCCCTCACTGAAAACCCTGCTTGCTGTAAAAGCGCAATATCTGAAACGGACGCATTGACGCTTTTTCGGGCCCCACCTGATGCATCAGGGTAAACGTATATCTTATGGCCGGCAAACTTGGACTGGATAAGCCGAATCATCTCCGGCGTATCGTACATATTAGTCAGCTCTTGCACCAGATGCCACTCGGCTCCACCTTCTCTTTGAACATAGATCGCGGCGGCTTGTTTCGTCACGTTAAAGTCGCACCCGATATACAACGGCTCCGATGCCCTGATCTGCTCGTCTGAGTTATGCAGCGTTCTATCGTATGAGTTGTACACGCTGCCTGACATCAGGTTGACAAACTTGCCCTCAAGATAAGCGTCCAACAGATTGTTTGGATAAATTGCTTTTAGGCTGTCTATGTATCCATCGGGTAGATGCGGATTGCTCGCGGTGGCTGCCTGGATAATCTCGTAGCCATCCTTCGGGTTCTTCTTCCAAGTCTCATAGACAAAATTAAAACCCTCGGGCGTAGTCGTGACCCCGATAGTATTGCGCTCTTTGTTCTCTTTGCGTTGCCGATTGCGTGAAACAATCTGCCGGAATACATAAGCGGCGTCATCGCGCTTGAGCGTATCCAGCTCATCAATGTCAGCGTCGGCATGCTCGTAACCAATGATTCGGTGCGCGTTATCCATCGAGCGGAAAAAGATGCTGCCGTAGCCCGGTATGTCGATCTTGTTGTCTGGGTGCTTGCGCAGCTTGTGAGGGATTTC
>CAYQTN010000086.1:0-3518 GCA_964420445.1 uncultured Candidatus Saccharibacteria bacterium | reverse complement strand
CGGTTTAGGAACTGTTCTAGTTCGCCGGTTAGTGTGTCAACGCTCACGCTCATGTCACGGAGCAAGGTGGTAGCCCGGGCATTCTTTTGACTCAGGATGCTATACAGAATATGTTCGGTACCGCAGAATTCCTGGCTAAATTCCTGCGCCAGTTCGTAAGCCATCTTCAGAGTGAGCTTGGCGGTCTCGCTCAGCCCCTTAGCCCCCATGTTGATAACAATAGACTTTGGAGTCATATTAAGAGCCAACCGGGCACGCTCAAGAGTAACACCGGCGCCTTCAAGTATCTTGGCGCCCATGGAGCTGTCTTGCGCCAAAACACCAAGTAGCAAATGCTCGGTACCAATGTACGGGCTATTAAAGCTCCGCGCGATAGCATCGGCGTGCTTCAGGCTTTGTAGCGCATTGTCTGTAAGGTGATTCAAAAATTCTTGAAAGTCTGGTGACTGCGGCATCATGGCTTAATTATACCCACTCTTCCTACGCGATTGTTTAGTTTAATCGTCGTAGTTCTATGATACCATTTAGCACTCTCAATGCAAGAGTGCTAATATTGTAAATTTTCTTACACTTTACACCTGTAGGCGTCAGTGTCTTGAAAAAGCAAAAAAGCTGCTTATAGCCAATGATAATCGTCTATAAGCAGCTAAGAAGAGACTTTTATTGGCCGTGTTGCTCGATAGCGTCTAGCAGCGAGCTTTCCAGCTGCTCCTTGCGCTTCAACTTCTGTACCGGCTTGTTGGCCTCGATGGTGGCTTCAGATACCGGTTCGTCTGCTTTGTCAGCCACGATATCAATGTCATAGCCCGTCAGCTTACTGGCAAGTCGGACGTTCTGGCCGCTCTTGCCAATGGCGATACTGAGCTGATCTTCATCAACTGCAACAGTTGCTTTCTTGATATTCTCGTCAATAGTAACGCGGTTTACCTTGGTAGGGCTCAGGGCGTTACTGATGAAAGTCTTGAGTTCTTCGTCCCATACTACAATATCGATTTTTTCCTGTTCGCCAACTTCTGACATAACAGCATTTACCCTAGTACCATGACCGCCGACAAATGTGCCGACCGGATCAACGCCAGGCACCGTAGAGGCAACAGCAATCTTAGAGCGAACACCGGCTTCACGCGCGATGGCCTTGATTTGTACCGCGCCGCTGTCCATTTCCGGTACTTCAGCCCGAAACAGCCACTCGACAAAGTCGGGGCAACCACGAGATACAACTAGCTGCGGACCGCGGAAACCGCGCTCAACATCTTTTAGATACACCTTGAGCCGTTGGCCCGGGTAGTAGCGCTCTCCCTGAATCTGTTCACTGCGGGGCATAATAGCTTGGGCTTTGCCGAGCTCCATGCGGACAATATTACCTTCGACGCGGCCAACGATACCGTTTACGACGGTACCAATTTTATCTTCGAACTCAGCCATAACAATCTCGCGCTCGGCTTCACGCAAACGTTGCAAAATAACTTGTTTGGCTGTCTGAGCGGCCACACGGCCGAATGTCTCGACCTTTTGGTGTACTTCAATCTCGTCACCGACTTTGGCGTTCTTTTTCATAACGCCAGCGTCTTTGAGGCTGATTTCTAAGAACTCGTCCTCTACTTTGTCGACAACGGTCTTAGTGATGTAAGCATCTACTTCGCCGGAATTTAGGTTCATAGTCACGCGGACTTCTTGTTCGCGGTCACCATAATCACGTCGGTAAGCAGCGGCCAGCGCTTGCTCAACGACTTCTTGTACTACCTCTTCGGAGAGGTTTTTCTCCTCAGCAATCGCTTTTATAGCGACTCCGAGTTGTTTTAAGTCAAAATCCATTTTTTGTTCCTTTCTGTAAGATGGTTTTTGCAGTAAAAAACCCGACCAGATGGCCGGGGAACTGCGCTTATAATACAGGAATAAGTGGCTTAAGTAAATAAACCGGCCTCGCAAGCCGGTTTATTAGAGATTTGAATACTGTGCTCAAAAACTATTTATCGAACAAGATGCCGCTGCTCGCGGTCTTTTTGCCATCCAAACATTACTTTTTCCTTCTTTTTGTTTTTGTTGTAACGAGACTAAGTTTATCACGCCAATGAGCACTGATACAATAGCAATGAATTGCTGACGAACTTCTTCGCTCGGGCATAATTGCAAGCAATCTTTCTTTCGGCTCATTGTACAATAGAAGGATGAAAAAATCCGTCACCAGGCTTTACGATGACGTAAAGCCATCTCACTACGACCTGCGACTCGATCTTAACCCTACAGACATGACATTTGAAGGAAGCGTGACGATTAAGCTCCGCAAAACTAGCCGGCCGAGCAAACGGCTCACCTTTCATGCAAAAGATGTGACGGTTCATGCCGCTACCATTACACGCGTCGGTAAACTTGGCGAAGAACCGTTTGAAGTTGATAGGATTAACCTGCATAAAACCTACGATGAGGTTCGATTGCACTCACCCAAGCTCTTGCACGCTGGCGAGTACGTTGTGACGTTGTCGTTCGGTGCCAAAATAACTGATCCAATGAATGGCATGTATCCCTGTTATTTTACTCATGACGGCGAAGAAAAGAAGTTACTGGCAACACAATTCGAAAGCCATCATGCCCGTGAAGTATTCCCCTGCATAGATGAACCGGAAGCAAAGGCAACGTTTGACCTAACGCTCAGCTACCCGAAAGGTAGTGGGTCAGTACTGGCAAACACGCCGATAAAATCCGAATCAGTAAAAAACGGGACTGTGATAGCGGCGTTTGAAACGACGCCAGTTATGAGCACATACCTGCTCGCATTCGTGCACGGTGAAGTTGCCCACCTTGAGGCTAAAACATCACGAGGCACGGTAGTGCGGACTTATGCCACACCGGACAACGTCGCCTATACTGATTTTGCCCTAAAGACCGCAGTTAAGTGTCTTGAGTTCTACGAAGATTACTTTGCTATCCCGTACCCACTCGCAAAGGCCGATATGATAGCCCTGCCCGATTTCGCTAGTGGCGCTATGGAAAACTGGGGTCTTATTACATACCGCGAACAAACGCTGTTGGTTGATCCTGACAATACCAGCTTGCCGACCAAGCAGTATGTTGCCATGGTGGTAGCACACGAACTTGCCCATCAGTGGTTCGGAAACTTGGTCACCATGCGCTGGTGGACCGATCTATGGCTAAACGAGGGCTTTGCCAGCTGGATAGAATATCTTGCGATAGATAAGTTATTCCCCGACTGGCAAATGTGGACCCAGTTTATTGCCTCCGAGCAGCAACCGGCGCTCAAACTGGACGCACTCGACAATACCCACCCGGTTGAAGTTACTATTCGCCACCCGGATGAAATCCGGACTATCTTTGATGCCATTAGCTACAACAAGGGTGCAAGTGTCATACATATGCTGCACGGCTATCTTGGCGCCGAGACTTTTCGCGATGGACTGCGTCATTACCTAAAGTCACACGCCTACGGCAATGCCGAAACGGCTGACTTATGGGCGGCACTGGAAAAAGTTAGTGGTAAGCCGGTCAAAGCATTTATGCAT
>CAYQTN010000085.1:0-3650 GCA_964420445.1 uncultured Candidatus Saccharibacteria bacterium | reverse complement strand
TGCTAGCCGGTAGCATAGTATGAAAACCGGAGATAATCGCATTGCTGGTAGCAGCCATGTGTACGTCGTTTTCAGTAATAGCGCCGACGCCACTGCCCACAATTCGGACGGCTACTTCTTCGTTATCAAGTGTCTTGAGGCTATCGATGACAGATGTGAGTGAGCCTTGTACGTCAGCCTTAACGATAATATTAAACTCTTGCAGCTTGTTGCTGCGATTAATAAGGCGGATGAGTTCGTTACTGCTTATTTGCAAGTGACCACCCGACGCCGAGCGACCGCTTTGTTCTTGATCAGCGATAGAACGAGCCTCTCTTTCGTTGGCGGCTACTTTGAATGAATCGCCGAACTCCGGCAGCTGCTTGAGGCCAGTAATAACAACGGGCATCGATGGCGTGGCTACTTTAAGCGGTTTACCGTCGGTGCCTTCGAGGTTTCGGATCTTGCCGAACGTGCCACCTGCAACAGCGATATCACCAGGCTTCAGAGTACCTTGAGTAACCAGCGCTCGGGCAACAGCACCGCGCCCCTGCTCCATGTGCGATTCAATAATGAGACCTTCGGCCGGGCCGGTGGTAATTGCTTTCAAATCTTCGACATCGGCAACGAGGAGTACCATGTCCAGTAAGTCCTTGATGCCCGTGCCCGACTTGGCAGAAACAGGTACGATAACCGTGTCACCGCCCCACTCTTCCGGCAAAAGCTCCTGTTCGGCCAGCTGTTGCTTGATGCGGTCGGTATTTGCTTCGGGTTTGTCCATCTTGGTGATGGCAACAATAATCTTGACCCCGGCTTTGCGCGCAAAACGAATCGCTTCGAGCGTTTGGGGCTTAATGCCGTCATCGGCCGCTACTACGATAATAACTAGGTCTGTCAGCTGGGCGCCGTGCTCGCGCAAGGCCGCGAAGGCCTCATGCCCCGGTGTGTCCAAGAAGGTAATAGCTCGGTCGCCATGCGTGACGTAATAGGCCGAGATGTGCTGCGTAATGCCGCCTGCCTCACCCTTTACGACATCTGCGCTACGGACTGCGTCCAGCAGGCTCGTCTTGCCGTGGTCGACATGTCCCATAACTGCCACAACCGGGGGCCGCGAGGTCGCGTCAGGATCATTGGCAGTGGATTTCTTTGTCCGCGCGATAGATATTGGCGCAGCAGACTTGCGGACAAGCTCGACGTCAAGGCCTAGCTCACCCGCAATAATCTGCGCGGTGTCGAAATCGATCTTCTCGTTTACGGTCGCCATAATACCGTTCTTCATCAGCTCGGTAATGATTTTGGCAACAGGCAGAGCCAGCTTATCGGCGAATGCACCGACGGTAATCATGTCTTCTACTTCAATTGTTGTTTGCATGGCTCTGCTCCTTTCTGGCTGGACCGTATGTGGAGCCAGCCGGGCGTTAGACGCTCATTATTTGTCTTTTAAGCTAAGTGCTATCTTGCGGGCCTCGGTATCGATATCGAGAATCTTAAACTCTTTCTTCTCGTTGAGCTTGAAGATTTCGGTCGGGTCAGCGGCGTTGTCATCTTTGCCAGTGATTTCAGAAACGTGCACCAAGGCTTCAACAGCCGGGCTCAGTTGTACAAACGCGCCAAACGGCGTGATGCGGGTAATCTTACCCTCAACGACATCACCCTTCTTGAAGGCTTTGACTTCACCAAGCCATGGATCGTCGCTCATTTGCTTGAGGCTTAGGCTTAGGCGGTCCTTATCGATAGCGATAATCTTCGCCTCGACAGTTTGGCCGGTCTTTACGTAGTCACGTGGGTCTTCAACGCGCTCCCAGGAAATTTCTGAGATGTGGATGAGGCCTTCGATGCCCTTAACGTTCACAAACGCGCCGAAGTCAATAACGCCGGTTACGACGCCTTCAACGACATCTCCGACCTTTAGCTCGGTCAGACGGGATTGCATGTCATCTTTAACGGCTTCCTTCTCAGAGAAGATAAGCTTGTTCTCTTTGCGGTTTGCATCGAGAATACGGACTCGCAGCGGCAAGGTTACCAAAGCGTTCAGCTTCTGCAGGATTTCATCCTTGTCGGCACCACTCACGCGTGGGTAGTGATCGGCCGCCAGCTGTGACACCGGCAAGAAACCACGAATGCCTTCGAGTTCGACCAGCAGTCCGCCTCGGTTGGCGTCATACGCGGTAACTTCGATAATCTCTTGGCCATCAAACAAGCGTTGTAGCTCGTCCCAGCCACGGTCTTTCGCCGCGCGCTTCATGCTTAACAGGGCGTGGCCCTCGTCAAGCTCAGGGTCAACGACACTCACGGTGACCGTCTCGCCTTCTTCAAGTTTTTGGCCATGGCCGATTTCACGGCGCATGACAACACCGACGCCATTAGCGCCGAGGTCAATCCACACTTCGTGCTTACGCACAGTGGTGATGACTCCTTCTATAACGTCTCCGCTCTTCAGCTGTTGGATTTCTTCACCAGCGAGCAGTTCGTCCATTGTAATAACAGTTTTTGACATGATGTAATACATGCCTCCTTCGTTCTGTGGCAACTCGTAAGTTGTAAACCCAATCAGACTTGAATCCTATTATAACCTTATCCGTATCTGTAAGTAAAGAGGTGGAGCGCTGCGGCGGTGCTTGCTGAGGACAGGTGCGGCCTGTACGATAGATGCATCATGTACTTAGCAATCGATATCGGCGGTACCAAGACGCTGCTGGCCCGTATGGGTCATGACGGAAAGGTACAGGAATCACTCAAGTTCCCTACCCCTCACAAGTATGAAGAGTTCAAGCAACAGCTGGCAGATAATATTGCTAAAATAACAACAGACAAGTGGCAGATGGTTTGCGTTGCCGCCCCCGGTAGAATCGACCGCGAACAAGGTGTCGGCGTGGCCTTTGGTAACCTGGAATGGCAAAACGTCCCACTCAGAGACGATATAAAAAAGTTTACCCGCTGTGATGTCCTGCTGGAAAACGACGTCAAGCTGGCCGGGCTAAGCGAAGCCCGGTTCTTGCGCCCCAAAAAGCGCAAGGTCGTATACATAACTATCAGTACCGGCATTAGCAACGGCGTTATCATCGATCAAACGATAGACCCCGACTTACAGGACTCGGAAGCCGGCCACATGTTGTTTGAGCGTGGCGGCAAACTCGTTACCTGGGAATCATTCGCTTCCGGCAAGGCTATCGTAAAACGCTTTGGTAAGATTGCCGCCGAGATAGACGACCCCAAAATCTGGGAAATTATCAGCCATGACTTCGCGCTCGGTATTATCGACATTATCGCCAACATCCAACCCGATATCATCATTATTGGGGGCGGCGTTGGTAGCCATTTTCACAAGTACGAGAAGCCGCTTTTAAAAGCGCTCAAGAAGTACGAGAATCCAATGGTGCCTATTCCACCAGTGGTTGCCGCCAAACACCCCGAAGAAGCCGTTATACATGGCTGTTACGAGTTGATAAAAGACCATGCAAGCGCTGCTTGATAAACTAGCCGCCGATTTTCCAAAGATACGGTTTGTCGAAGGCGACGCCTTTTACTGGTCGCCCAAAGATAAGGCCGTGACATACGGCCAAGGCACGACCCAGCCAGATATCGCCCACTGGTCGCTACTGCACGAGGTATCACACGGTATCTTGGGTCACACCGCTTATAAAAATGACTTTGAGCTCATGCAACTCGAG
>CAYQTN010000084.1:0-3723 GCA_964420445.1 uncultured Candidatus Saccharibacteria bacterium | reverse complement strand
TTATCACTGGATAGAGGATTTAATAAACGAAATCGTAGATGGTAAAGCAGAAGTGCTGCAGCCCGAACAGCCGGTGATAGAACAACTTAGACGAGAGCTTGCACGGCTTGCTTAAACTGGCTTCCGCGGTCTTTATAATCACGGAACATTCCAAAGCTTGCGCAGCCAGTTGAAAGCAGAACGACATCGCCTGGTTGGGCGAGCTCGCGGGCCCGACTCACTATAGCCTGCATAGAATCAAGACCGTCTTGGATTACCGACTGGACGCCACGGTTCCGTAACAGTTCTGCGATTACCGGCCCTGTCTGGCCGATACAAAGCGCGTGTCGTACGTTTGAGCGTGCGGCTATCTCAGCGAGGCCATCGAATGGTATGCCCTTATCGCTGCCACCTAAGATAATTATCTTAGGCTCCGAAAATGACTGTAGTGCGGCGATGGCGGTTTCCGGTGTCGTTGAAAAGGAATCATTGTAGTATTTGACACCGTTTAACTCTTTGACGAGCTCGAGCCGATACTCAAGACCAGTAAAAGTTGAGACAACCTGGCGGATAGCGTTCGTATTGCCATCGATAAGATCCCAGGTGGCCGCTATCGCCGCGCAGACGTTTTCTAGGTTGTGTCGACCCAATAATTTCACCTCGGCGGTTTTAAGTATTTCTTGGTCATGGAAGTAAATAGATTCGCCCTGTACTCGGACGGTATAAAGCGAGGATGTGGTCTCACCAGCCGGAGGGACTGCGTAAGTAAGTTTGCTCACAGCGGGAGAAGCCGAAGCGATATCACGGCTATCGTCTGACAATGCATTATAAATTGCGACATCATCGCTGTTTTGATAGCGGAATATGTTTGATTTTGCCCGTTTGTAATCATCCATATCTTGGTGCCAATTAAGGTGTTCCGGTACGACCATCAAGCAGACTGCACGAGCAGGACTTTGTTTAAGGTCGTATAGCTGGAAGCTGGAAAGTTCCAAGACGATATAGTCTTGTTCGGCGGCCTCTTCTAAGACATCGAGCATCGGTGTGCCGATGTTGCCCGCTAGCAAAGATTTCTTTCCGGAAGCAAGCAAAATCTGGTGGATAAGAGTACTGGTTGTGCCTTTGCCCTTGGTGCCAGTAACACCGATTATAGGTGTGCGGCATTCTTCAAAGAAGAGATTGACGGCAGTCGTGATTTTGCTCTCGATGCCGGGGTTTCTATCTAAGATGACGCGCGGGTGCATGCCAACTGTTCGGACAACTACGTCAAAGCGGCCAAGGTTATCAAGGTATGCATCACCAAGTTGGCCGGTTACACCGTCCGGCAACGTGATGTCGAGATTTTTGTCGCAGACGGTGATATCGGCCATACGAGCCGCCCAGTAGCGGTAGGCCGACTGGTTCTCCACCCCAAAGCCGACGAGTGCAATGTTCATGTTGGTCTAACCTGCGAGCTGCTGTTTGACGAGGTCGGCTACTTGGCGCGGTGTCATGTCGGCCTTGACGATAAACGCGCTGACATTCATTGACTTTATAATCTCCGGCGCCTCTTGCTCGCCCATATTGGTTAGGATGATAACTTTAAGGTCTTTGCCCCAATCAGATTTTCGTAGCAGCGTCAGCATTTCTTCGCCGTTCATTTCAGGCATCATGAGGTCTAATAAGACGATGTCGGGACGAAATTTTTCTACCAGTTGTAACCCGAGGCGTCCATTGTCTGCGGTTTCGACACTATAGCCTTCCGCTTCAAACTTTATGCGGTACATCTGCGAGATCGCAGCGTCGTCTTCAACGATTGCTATTTTGGCCATATGTACCAGTTATTATGCTATAGTTAACTCAAAATTCATACAAAAATGGCAGACAAAAAACAAGAACCTCAATTTTATGTCACGCATTTTGCCTCGAAGAAACCGGGCAACGCGGTTATCTTTTTGGTCGCGAGTTTCAAGACAAAAGTCTGGCAATACCGGCCGGTCATCAAGCGCCTGACAGACATGGGGTTTTCCGTTTACGCCTATGATTACTTGTGGAAACCACTTCTAGAGGCCTATCCTGAAGAATGGGTTAATTTTAGTGAGAAAATCACTGCGGACATCGACGAAAAGATTCAATTTCACAAACAGCAGCCAGACAGCCGCTTTGGAATCATTGGCGTCAGCGTTGGTTCGATACTGGCTATGCACGCCGCCAAAGTCCAGCCGGACATAGAAAAGATATTGCTTGTCACGGTCTACGGCAGCTCGGCCAGGCAAGTGTGGGAGCATCCGAGCCTGCTCAAGATGCGTGCGAAGTTTGAAAACTCCAATCTTACGGAGCGCCAGGCATTTGATGTCTTTGGGCACTTAGAGCCTACCTACAAACTCGATTTGCTTGGCAAGAGGCCGCTACTTGTATTTGCCAGTGTCGATGACAAGGTTATCCGCTATTCCAATACCTGTCTTCTTATAGATGAAGCCGCCAAGCGTTCCATTGATATTACCGTCCATCTGATAGACACGAAACGGCACAGCATGGCTATCGTAAAAGCGTTCCGGGATACAAAAAAATGGCATCCGTTCTTCGCGGGCTTGCTTGATCGGCGTGATACTCCTCCGAACAGACCTAAATAAGTGTTATCATGAGCAGTAAGATGAAGACACACGCTCGCGCCCCAAGGCGCACCCAACCCCATACTCGAAAATTACTAAAGAAAGAGGGTATCGACAAAGCCGTGAGCATTGTCGATGAACGCAAGGTTGAAGGCATGTCTTGTGCTACCGTTGCAGTCAAAGATGGCTACCATCAACGCCGCTACAAGCTCGAACGGCTCGGTTCGCAGCTGTTTGCCGCACGCCTCGAAGCATACCTGGCTAAACGGCAACATATAGATTTTGCGCATTCTAAAAACGTTGTACGCAAGGTGCTGTACGCCCTGCCAAGTTTTCGGGAGTGGTCGGGCTTTATGCCGGGCGCGTTGGCACTTGAGCCGATTCATCACCCGGAGCTAAAGCGACTTGCGACAGGCAAGCGCCTGGACCCAATCACTCGCCGACTCTTTCGCCACGGCTTGGACCCGGTTGGGGTGCGTAGCCGCACTTTAGTTGCTGGTTGGCTGGCCAAGCAATACGTCTCTAAGAAATCCCCAGAGCAATTAAACTGGCTTAGCTTGGCCGGCGGAACGGCGGCGCCGTCACTATTGATGCTTCATGCTTCCGAAGCTGATGTTTCCAGAGTGCGCTACACCAATATAGACATAGACAAAAAATCAATCGACATCGCCAAAGAACTGGTTGCGATTGAAGGTATTCCGAAATCTCAAACCAAGCTCGTTACCGGTGATATTTTTGATAAACAGCTCCTGGCTCGTCACCTCAAAAAAGGCTCAGCCGACATCATCGATCTTATGGGCATATTCGAGTACCTTGATGACAAGCAGTCGGTACAACTTTTGAAGTCATCTTACGAGCTACTTAAGCCGGGCGGTTTGATTATCGCCTGCAACATGCGCCAAGAACATCCCCAACTTAACCTCCACAAGCGTGGCGTGGGCTGGCCAGGAGTTATCCCTCGGCTGGTACGGCAGATGAAGGAGTTGACTCATACGGCAGGTATTCCGGCAAAAAACGTACGAATATATCAGCCGAAAGACGGCGTGTACAACGTAGCAGGTATAACAAAGGTGTAGCATGACGCTAGTAGAGGGTGGGCTAATTGTAGCGGGCGCGACCAATCTGTTGCTTGGTTTGATTGTCTATACCCGTG
>CAYQTN010000083.1:0-3811 GCA_964420445.1 uncultured Candidatus Saccharibacteria bacterium | reverse complement strand
AACCAGCTCTTTTTATTGCTCGGTGTTTCGGTGGCTGCCTGGAGCTGGGGAATTGCTGCGTTTTTGGGGTCGCAAAATCTTGAATCTGCACTGAAACTGGCCAATTTGTACTATATCGCCGCCCTAGGAATCGCCGCGGCGTTGCTGCTGTTTGTGCAGTCGTGGCTGAGTATGCGCAGTATTAAGTCAGGCATCTGGAGGCATGCGTTGATTATGGCTGGATGGGTGGCAGCCGTTTTACTTAATCCGTCCGCTATCGTTAATGGCTTTACATACAACCAAACCGGCGACAAGATTGCAAACTTCAATATTGTCGGCCAAGTAATTTACAGTGCCATGTTCCTTTATATGTTCTCACGGGCCCTTCTGCTGTTGATTACGAGGATTACAAAAACAAGGGGACAAAAGAAATCGCAGCTGCAGTATATGGGATTAGGTATTGTCAGTGCCGGCATGATAGGCGTGCTGTTCAACCTCGTACTGCCATGGTTCGGGATCTATGAGTACGTCTGGGTTGGGCCAGTGTCCTCTGTGTTCTTTGTCGGCTTCGTCGGCTATTCAATTGCCAAACACAAGCTATTTAATTATCAAGCAACTGCCGCCCGGGCATTTGCTTACTTGGCTGCTGTCAGTAGCATTCTTGGCTTTTACACCTTAGCAATATTTGTGCTTAGCAGTACTAATCTGCTGTCTACTAACCTATCAGTCTTCCAGCGCGTTGTATTCGCGTCAATCGCCGTCTTTTCAGGCTTTTTGTACCAACCGTCACGGCGCTTTTTTGACCGCATCACAAATCGCTTATTCTACCGTGATGCTTACGATGCCCAAACCTTAATCGATGAGCTCAATAATACGCTCGTCAACAACCTTGAAATCGACGCACTGCTTACAAAATCGGCGGCAATCATCCAAGGTCACCTAAAAAGTTCTTCGTGTACTTTTTATATCCGTGAAACTTCTTATTTCCCGAGTCGAATTGTCGGGACACACCGCAAACGTCTGACTGCCGAGGACGTAGAGTCCATACAGGATCATGCCTCACGGTTGCTAAATAGCAAGGTCCACTCGGCCGAGCTCGTACCGGGTAGTGAAAATGAGCGCTCACTCAACAAGCTGTTATTACACAACGATGTTGAAGTTATCGGCCGTCTTGTTAGTACGCTTGATTATGAGGTTAAGGGTATCGGGCTGATTCTCATTGGGCCAAAACGCAGTGGTACTCCGTATTCGAAGCAAGACATGAAGATATTCGAAATCATCGCGAACGAGCTGGTGATTGCCGTTCAAAACGTGCTGCGGTTCGAAGAAATCCAGCAGTTTAACGTAACTTTGCAGAACAAGATTGACGATGCAACAAGAGAGCTGAAACGTACCAACGACAAGCTGCGAGCACTCGATGAGACCAAAGACGAGTTTATTAGCATGGCGTCACATCAACTGCGCACGCCACTTACCTCTGTAAAAGGCTATCTGAGTATGGTGCTTGAGGGTGACGCCGGCGGGCTGAACGAGCAGCAGCAAAAGCTCCTCGGCCAAGCATTCACGAGTTCGCAGCGCATGGTCTATCTCATTTCAGACTTGCTGAACGTTTCACGCTTGCGTACTGGCAAGTTTATTATTGAGACTGCCCCGACCGACCTATCGAAAGTCATTGAGGGAGAAATCAACCAGTTGCGCGAGACGGCTTATGCCCGAGGTCTGACACTCGATTACGAGAAACCAGACAAGTTCCCGCTATTGAAACTGGACGAAACCAAAATCAGACAGGTCATCATGAACTTTATGGATAACGCTATCTACTACACACCTGCCGGCGGCGCTATCTCGGTAACGCTTGAATCAACAAAGCACACGGTGGAGTTTAAGGTTACCGATACGGGTCTAGGTGTACCCAAAAGAGAACAACACCGCCTGTTCTCGAAGTTCTACAGAGCCGAAAATGCCAAACGGGCTCGTCCGGACGGTACCGGATTGGGACTGTTTATGGCTAAAAAAGTCATTATCGCCCAAGGCGGGGCAATCATCTTTAAGAGCGCAGAGGGCAAGGGTAGTACCTTTGGTTTTAGCTTCCCGCGCCATCGTCTGGAAGTTGAACGTACCGAGGAGGGATAGTTTGAGTTTCACTGCCAAGGGTGATACGCTAGTGCTTAATTAGTAGGAAGATACAACAAACATGGAAGAGAACCAGCTCAAAACATTCGTACGAGGGGTCATAGCGGAAAAAAATCTGGTTGGCGTCGAGCAAGAGGTCGTTGACCAGTTGGTTGAAGATTTGTCGGTTCGACTCGAGGACCAGATCAATGCCGCGCTGTTGCAACAACTGTCAGATGAGGACATGACTGAATTCGAGCAGCTACTCGATCAAAATGACGTTGACAAAATTAATGAATACTTTTATAATAAGAACATTAATGTAACAGAGGTCACCACTCAAGTGATGAGTCGCTTCCGAGCGGCATATCTTGCCGGCTGAACATCTACATGGCAACAGACATCTTAGTACACACCGATCCCGACCCAAGCACGGCAGGCATGCCTCCTGTGCCGCCTGACGAAATGCGTGCTCACGAAGAGCAACAGCTGCAGATTGCGGTGCTTGACGTATCTGAGGCGCGGCGTGCCAACGCCCGAGATATGGCCGACGCCCGTTTGTCAGCCGAGACCGAAGCCGGCGGTGGAGTACGAGGTTTTGTCCGCAAGCTTTGGAAAGGTAACATCGCTCATGAATATTACCGCCAAAAGTACACCCATCAAGCCATGGATCAGATTGACGAGTCAGGCAACTTATACGCCGGGCAAGATTATGACAGCCGCCAGGCCGTAGGCTCAGTCGTCGGCCGCTTTACCAGTGAATACGCCCAAGAAATGCTGCATACCGGCGAACGCCGCGTCGAAGTAGACGATGCCAACGACAACCGCGAAAGCCCGATGCGCACGGCGATTAGCAACCTGATTGGATCTTATGCCCGCGATGAACTGTCTGAAGGCAGCTTTGAAGAAGAAAAGAACCGCGTACTGAAGGAGTTGGCCCGCCAGAATCCCGCCGCGTTTGGCGAAGGCATGGCTATGGCCGACAACTTGCTCGAAGTTGCGCGCAACGTGAAAGCTCAGATTGCCCACGGCCGAGGCTTGGAAGAAATTATGTCCAATGCCAAGTTCGTTGTTGGCGAGGCCCGCATGGGCGTGCGCACAGAAGCGAACTTTAACCGTGTCGACCGTGTGGTAGAGAAGATACATAGCACCCGCATAGGCTCACTCGTAAACGAGACAACTATCGCTACCGCTGCCGCGCTTGTGGCCGGTGTTACCAAGTGGGGCGCGCAAAAGACTACCGGAGCCGCCTTGGCTGCGACTGGTGCCATAGGTGCAGCCGGAGCCGTGTTTGCAGGCGTTCGAGAATCGAAGCGCTTTAAACAAGAACGCTCCCAGCACATGCGCGAATCCGCTATGGGCAAGGCTTTCGAAGCTGAAGCCGCCCGCCGTAGCAAGCTTGAACAAACACGTTATGGCACCAAAGCCGCAACCGAATTAGCAGCCGGCCTGAACAGCCTCATGGACGAACAAGGCCGCGCTCGACATGCCGAAAATCCCGACCAGTACATCGATGCCGTCAAGCGGGTGGCCGAAGCACACGCCCGCATCAAGATGTCTGACCGTGAAAAAATAGATCTTATCCACTTTAGCGATGTCGCATCGGTCGAAAAAGAACGTTTCGACCTCGACCTTGCGCTGGCACGTGCCAAAGTAGCCCTTCGTCATCAACTCGAAGAGCGTGGTGGCAACGAAGTATTGCCTCCGGGGCTGCAAACCA
>CAYQTN010000082.1:0-3884 GCA_964420445.1 uncultured Candidatus Saccharibacteria bacterium | reverse complement strand
TGGCTGAAGATACAACCAAAACCACCCCAACCACAGAAGAAACGACTGAAGTTAAAGCCGCTCCAACGCCAAAGCGCAAGAAAACAAAGCGCAGCGTGCCAACCGGTCAAGTCCATATCATGGCAACGTTTAACAACACCATCATTACCGTCACCGATACCAACGGCGGTGCTCTGACAGCTTCGAGCGCCGGTGCCTGCGGATTCCGCGGTTCTAAGAAGGGTACTGCCTACGCAGCCCAGGTCGCAGCCGAAAAAGCTCTTGCAGAAGCAAAGCAGCTTTATGGCGTTACTAAGGCCGACGTGTACGTTCGAGGCATTGGTATGGGTCGTGACGCAGCTATTCGCGCCATGGCAGCCGCCAATATCGCTCTGGACACTATCCACGACGTAACCGGCGTACCACACGGCGGCGTCCGTCCGAAGAAAGCACGGAGGGTCTAAGGAAATATCATGAGTAAAGTATCAATCGTCAAACAATCACGCCGCGAAGGCTACGCGCTGCACCCGAAGGCTCACAAGGCACTCGTCAAGCGCTCAGCTCTTCCCGGTAAGCAACCCGGCTTTTCAAGCCGTAATAAACCTAGCCAGTATTCACTGCAGCTTCGTGAGAAGCAGAAAGTAAAGCGTCTATATGGCTTACTTGAGCGCCAGTTCTCTAACCTGATGGCTGAAGCCAACCGAAGCAAGGGCCAGTCCGGCCAAGTTCTGCTCCGTTTCTTAGAGCAGCGCCTGGACAACGTCATTTACCGCTCCGGTTTTGCGTCTTCTCGCCCAGCTGCCCGCCAGCTGGTCACGCACGGCCATTTCATGCTGAACGGCCGCCGTGTCGACATCCCATCGATACGCGTTAAGGCTGGCGACGAAATCACTCTTCGTCCGCACAGCCAATCCAACAGCTACTTCCAAAAGCTTGATGATGTTAGCCCGGCAGCGGGTGACCTCAGCTACAGCTGGCTCACAATCGATCGCAAGAAGCGTACCGTCAAGGTAACCGGCGAACCGACCCGTGAAGAAGCAGAACCCGAACTTAATGAACAACTAATCGTAGAATACTACTCGCGGTAGGGAGGCGACGAAAGAAACCACTATGTCAAAGCAAATTCACACACCAACACTCAGCACTGTCGATGACCACTCATCGACCAGCAGCACGTTCGTCGTCGAACCGTTACACACCGGTTACGGAATGACCCTCGGCAACTCAATCCGCCGCGTTTTGCTTTCGAGCATCTCAGGCGCAGCCATCACTAGCTTTAAGATTGAAGGCGTTACCCACGAGTTCACCACTGTCCCGGGCGTCAAAGAAGACGTTGTCGACATTATGTTGAACCTCAAAGGCATCCGCTTCCGCGTCTACGCCAGCGAACCACAGACCTTGCGCATCGTTAAGAAAGGCAAGGGCGTTGTAACCGCTAAAGATATCGAAACCAACGCAGACGTTGAAATCGTTAATCCTACCCAGGTTATCGCAACCATCGACGACGACAAGTCTAGCTTCATCATGGACATCATGGTTGAAACTGGTCGCGGTTACCGCACCATCGACGAAAGTGGCACCAAGAAGCCAAGCGACATGATTGCCCTCGACGCAATCTTTAGCCCAGTGCTTCGTGTACGCTACAAAGTAGAGAACACCCGTGTCGGCCAAATGACCGACCTTGATAAGCTCATCATCAGCGTTGATACCGATGGTTCGATTACACCTCGCGATGCCTTCGAAGAAGCCAACGCTATTTTGGTTAACCAGTACACTGCACTCGCAGGTCAGACCCGCGTAGAAGCACCAGCCCCACTTATCGAAATTGGCGGCAAAGACGTCGACAACGGCGATGAAGCACCGGCTCTGATGACCCCGATTGAAGACCTTAACTTAAGCGCACGCACCACTAACGCGCTCATCAACAACGAAATCCACACCCTAAAAGACCTCTTCTCATTGAGCGACGCTGAACTGCGTGACCTCAAAGGCTTTGGCAGCAAAGCACTTGATGAAGTCAAGGAAAAGATGGCGGAGTTGGAGCTCTAGTCATGCACCGTCACGGATACAAAGGCCGCAAATTCGGCCGCGAACGAGACCAGCGCGAAGCCCTTATTAAGGGTTTGGCCAGCTCACTTATTGAGCACGAGAGCATCGAAACGACGCTTCCGAAGGCCAAGGATCTGGTTCCGTACGTTGAAAAGCTCATCACCAAAGCCAAAAAGGGTGGTTTACATAACCGCCGCCAAATCATCAGCAGCATCGATGGATTAAACAATGCCCACAAGCTGGTCGACGACATCGCTCCAAAGCTTACCGGCCGAGTCAGTGGCCACCTGCGCATCGAGCGCACGGTATTGCGCCGCGGCGACAACGCCCAGCTGGCACGTGTTAGCTTTGTCGATGACCTGCAGTCTGCACCGGTTGCAAAAGCTGCTACAATCGCAAAACCGGCAGCAAAAAAGCCTACTGCGGCTAAGAAACCTGCAGCCAAGAAGCCGGTTGCCAAAAAGGAGAGCAAGTAATGAATACCTACTCCGCGAAACCATCTGAAGTAACCCGCAAGTGGTACGTTATCGATGCCTCAGAAGCACCGCTGGGCCGTGTAGCAACTCGCGTTGCCACACTGCTTACAGGTAAAGAAAAGCCGATGTTCACTAAGCACATTGACTGTGGCGACTTCGTTGTCATCATCAATGCCGCTCAGACAGTTGTGACCGGCGCCAAGCAGACCGATAAAATCTACTACCGCCACAGCAACTACCCAGGTGGCCTTACCGAGCTCAGCTTCAACGAGGTTATGGCTAAGGACCCGACCAAGGCTATATACAAGGCTGTCCGCGGGATGCTTCCTGTAAATAAACTGCGTGACGAGCGTCTAAAGCGTCTGAAGATTTACGCCGGACCCGAACATGAGCACGCAGCACAAAAACCTGAATCAATCAGCGTCAAGAAAGAAGGAAAGAAATAATGGCGAAAGATACTTATTTTTACGCCCTCGGCCGTCGCAAGCGCGCGACTGCACGTGTCCGCTTGCAAAGCGGCAAAGGTGTCATCACCATCAATGATAAGCCAGCTAGCGAATATCTTAACGGTAGCGAATACCTGATGCGTGAGTTGACTAAGCCGTTTACCGTCATCGAGAAAGATACGTTTGACGTATCGGCTCGTGTCGACGGCGGTGGATTTGCCGGCCAAGTAGACGCAGTACGCCTCGGCATTGCCAAGGCACTCGCAGCGATGAACGAAGACCTCAAGGGCACACTGAAGCGCGCTGAATTGCTCAGCCGCGACCCACGTGAACGTGAGCGAAAGAAATTCGGCCTCAAAAAGGCTCGCAAGCAGCGCCAGTTTACCAAGCGTTAATCAGTACTTATCTGGTACGCACCTGAAACTCCGGTTCACAAGACCGGAGTTTTTGATTATACTGCCACCAATGATAAAGCTCACGTTTATACGAGAAGAAGACTATTGGCTGTTTCCGATTAGCATACTGAGCGTAATCTTTTTGGGCGTATTCTTGTGGGCAGGGGCTATGCAGATTCGTCTTGTCGCGGGTTTGCTCGGCTTTAGTGGCCTGTTGTTTACGACTTACCTCGGTTACTGGTTGATCGGCCTGGCGATGCTGGCGATTGGTATGGTGGCCTCTTTCTTGACGAGCAACTTGACGGTCGGCTTTGTGCTCGGCGTCGTGTTCAACGTGCCTCTGGTGCTGGCAGCCAAGGCCGACTGGTTGATTTCGAGCACAATCTGGGTCGAACGCGTCAAGCATTGGAGCCTGGCCGCCAACTTCGACGACTTCGGTCGCGGTGTGATCAGTATTTCCGGGCTGATGTATTTCTTTCTGTTGGTCGCCGTCGGCATCTACCTCAGCATGGTCCTCGTGGGCCGGCGGCATTGGCTTG
>CAYQTN010000081.1:0-3957 GCA_964420445.1 uncultured Candidatus Saccharibacteria bacterium | reverse complement strand
AAGAAGCCGCTCGCCAAGAACGTTGACCTAGACGCGCTAGCCGCCAAATCTGCTGGCTCTTCGGGCGCAGATTTGAGCAACATCGCCAACGAGGCCGCTATATTGGCTGCGCGTGACAACAGGCACGAGATTACGCAGAACGATGTAACGGGCGCGTTTGAAAAAGTCGCTATCGGACCCGAGCGCAAATCGAAAATCATGTCCGAATCCGAAAAGGAAATGACTGCCTATCACGAAGCCGGCCATGCCATTGTCGGTCACGTTTTGCCTGACAGCGACATGGTGCACAAGGTGACCATCATCCCCCGCGGCGGCACCGGCGGTGTTACCTGGTTCATCCCACCAGAGGATAAAAGCTACCACAGCATCATCGAATACAAGGATGTCCTGGCGCGCATGTTGGGTGGACGTATTGCCGAAGAGGTCAAATATGGCGCAGAACGCGTCACTACCGGCGCCGGTTCTGACTTGCAGAAAGCCGCTGAGCTAGCCCGAGAAATGGTCATTAACCAAGGCATGGGCAAGAAGCTCAGGCACCAGGTCTTTCATGTCGAAGAAGGTATGATGCTGGAACGCATGGTGCACGAACGGCAGTATTCCGACGACACGGCCAAGATTATCGACGACGAAGTAGAGAACCTGATTACCGAAGCGGCTAACCGAGCTCGCAGCGTTATTCAAGGGAACACCGCTATGCTGGAGGCCCTGAAGGACAAGCTGCTCGAAAAAGAAACCGTTGAAGCTGAAGAAGTCATTACTATCCTCAAAGACGCCAAGATGCCGAAGGAAGCGTCTCTCTACTAGCCGATGACAGACCTCGGGCGCACGGAAACGCGGCTGAGGGCACGACATGCGGTAACAGAGGGGATTGAATCGGCGCTAGAAGGTGACGGCCACGCTGTAGTAGCTGAAGTTTTTGGAGCATACGAGGCAACTCAGATGCACTACGAAGCCGAGCGTGTGCTGCCCTTTATGCGTAGGGAAGTCCCCAACTGGCACAACACAAGACGGGCAACGTTTGTACCGCTCGGTGCTATCGGTCTTAGGAGTCTCAAATACATCCCGGTCTGCGCTGAGGTATGGTTGCCGAATTCGTCTGCCCGTGTAGCCGAGGCGGCCGAGCATATCCGTCATGTCGGCGGTAGTTTGGGCATTGAGCCATTGGCCAGTTGGCGGCCGACACGAATCGGTGTGAATTATATGAGTGGTTCGGCAGAAGGCAAGGCGATTATTCCTGAGCACGCCGACCCAGAGACATTGTCGGGGCTTGTATTGGCGTTTACGATTGCCGGGTTAGGCGAAACGAATAACGAGCCGAACACCCTCGGCAGTATGCATCTGTTCTTGGGTAGTGATGTCTGCGCCGCGGCCGGTATCCCACAGCCACTCCACAGAGTAGAAGCCGACCGCTACCGAATCAGCGTTACAGCTGCAAACCTACAAGCAGGCTGAAGCTAGCAAAACATTGGCTGGATATTCTACAGCGCTCAAGCCTATAATGGGTGAGAATGAAAAACCGAATCCTCAATCGGGCCAATCGGCGTATTTCTCTCAGTGGCGTTGCCGCCTTGCTGGTAGCAACGTCTCTTATTGGTCAGGTGCTCGGGTTCCTAAGAGTAAAGTTTGTAAACGCGAACTTTAGCGCCTATGGCCCCGAGAGCACCGATGCATTCTTTGCGGCCTTTAAGATTCCCGACTTCTTTTTCTATACCGTTGCCGCCGGTGCGCTTGGCGTGGCATTCATTCCCGTTCTGGCCGACCACCTTGAACGCCATGACAAAAAGGGCGTCTGGGAGCTATCCTCAAGCCTTCTGAACCTGCTTGCAGCCATTATGGCAGTAGTGGGCGTTTTGATATTTATCTTCGCTGAGCCGCTCATACATTACATCGTGGCGCCAAACATGGAGCCACAGCAGCTGCACAACGCAGTTGTTATCATGCGACTGATTGCCTTTAACCCGCTATTGTTTACCATCGCGGGTATTCTGACCGCGACACAGCAAACCTTTGGCCGGTTCTTTTTCTATGCCATCGGCCCGTTGATATATAACCTCAGCATCATCGCCAGCATCTTTATATTCAAGGACAATATCGGCTTGGTCGGCCTCGGTCTCGGTGCGCTAATAGGTGCTGTATTGCAAGTGCTTGTCATTATGCTCGGTATGGGCGGGCTTAACTTTAAGTGGCGGCCAAAAATTCACTTTGAATCACCGGATTTTCGTAAGATTTTAAAGCAGTTGCCGGCGCGTTCAATCGATCAAGGTATCGACTCAATCAACAGCATCGTTGAGACAAACTTTGCCCGCCGACTTGGTACGGGGTACTTAAGCTTCTACGAAAACGCTTACACACTGCATCTGGCACCTATCTTGCTGATTGGCTCGGCCATCGCGACTGCCGCCTTCCCGCGTATGAGCGAGCGGCTGGCGCAGGGCAGGCGGGATTTGTTCCGCAAAGAGTTCCTGCAGATCTTACGTATCATGATTTGGATCACCGTTCCGGTTGTGGTCATCAGCTACTTCGCGCGTGGTTATCTGGCTCGTATCATTTTCTCTCGTGATGCTCCGGAAATCGCCGCCATCTTCGGGTTCTTGTGCGCGGCTATCTTTTTCCGCGTTATGTACGCCATTATCTCGCGTTACTTTTACGCCCAAAAGGATACCCTTACACCGCTACTGGTCTCGATATTGGCAATTGCGCTTAACATTTTCCTAGCCTGGAAGTTATCAAGGCCGTGGAACTACGGCGTGTCCGGACTGGCTATGGCCCAGTCTATCGTTGCGGCCGTTGAGGTAGCTATTCTGTTCAGCATCATGTTGGTCAAAGACTTCAAATTGTTTGACCGCGTATTCTGGGGTGGTGTCTGGCGGATCATGTCGGTTACGGGCTTTAGTGTTGTCGCGACCTACGTGATGCTGCAGTTATTCCCACTGCAGTCTGACGATACGGGCTTTTTGACGCTTGGTTTCAAATTGAGTGCCATCACGGTTGTAACGGGTTTTGTGCACGTTGGTATGTCATCGGTATTTGGCCTGGAAGAGGCGGTGCCTGTCATCCGCAAACTCAGGCAACTCATCAGATTCGTATTGCGCCCCGTCCACATCGACTGGTAACAGGGGTATACCTCTGTTATACTAGATGTGATTTATGGACCAATCTCACATTCGGAATTTCTGCATCATTGCTCATATTGACCACGGTAAATCTACCTTGGCCGACCGGCTATTGGAATTAACCGGCACCGTACAAAAGCGGGATATGAAGGCTCAGTTGCTCGACAAGATGGATTTGGAACGTGAGCGCGGTATTACTATCAAGTTGGCCCCCGTCCGGATGCGGTATAAAGACTACGAGCTTAACCTGATTGATACCCCCGGACATGTCGACTTTAGTTACGAAGTTTCTCGTAGCTTAGAGGCGTGCGAGGGCGCGATTTTGGTTGTTGACGCCAGCCAGGGCATTCAGGCCCAAACGCTTGCCAACGTTTATTTGGCTATGGCCGCAGACCTAACAATTATTCCGGTGTTAAACAAAATTGATTTGCCTGCAGCCGATGTAGAGCGGGTGAGCGGGGAAGTCATGAGTCTACTTGGCTGCAAAAAAGAGGACATTCTGCTGATTTCTGCAAAGACAGGGCAGGGAGTGGATGCGGTTTTAGAGAGGGTAGTGAGCGAAGTCCCCTGCCCCAAAGGATCAGAAGGGGATGCGACTCGCGCGCTAATCTTCGATAGTTATTATGACGATTACCGCGGCGTTATTTTGTATGTTCGGGTCGTTGACGGCCAAATCAGTAAATCTGATCAGGTTCGTATGATTTCAGCAGCCTCAAGTGGCATCGCGTTGGAAGTAGGGAGCTTAAACCCGGCCATGTCCCCCGCTAAAAAACTAGAGGCCGGCGAGATTGGCTACGTTGTTACGAACCTCAAAAGTACGCGCGAAGCTAAGGTCGGTGATACC
>CAYQTN010000080.1:2368-3981 GCA_964420445.1 uncultured Candidatus Saccharibacteria bacterium | reverse complement strand
ATTTTTCCATCAGCTTTACTTAGGCTCCCCAGAGCACTTTGTTGTGCTCTATATCGGTCACGTAGTCGAGTTGCTCAAGTTTGCCGTCTTCGTTCAGGCGGTAAAAAGCCTCGGGGTTATCCTTGATGTGGTCAACAAAGACGATGCCGTTGGTGTGGTCAATTTCGTGCTGGAGGACGCGCGCCAAGAAGCCCTCGGCGGTAATGCGGATTGGCCGTCCGTCGGTGCCGATGGCTTTGATTTTTACCTTGTTGTAGCGGGGCACTTTGCCGTACGTGTCTAAGATACTGAGGCAGCCCTCATAGTCCTCTTCAATCGCACCCTCGCACTTGGTAATCTCGGGGTTGATAAGCGTCATGAAGGAGCGGTCTTTTTTGTCGTCGAAGTTGTTCCGGACCACAACTACTCGGAGTGGCTGATTAATCTGGATTGCGGCCAGAGCGACGCCGACCTCATGTTCGCGGCTGTCTTCCCAGTCGAGGGTGGCGTCTTCCATGTGCTTGATGAGCTCATTAACCGTGGCGTCAATCATGCCGACACGCTTGGACCGTTTCCGAAGCTCTGGACGCGGGAGAGTAATTATGTCTTTTTTACTTGCCATTTAACGTCAATTGTAACAGATAAGAACTGGCTAGAACAGATTGATGGGGTCGAGATCGTAGCTGTAGTCGCCTTTCGGTAAACGGGTGACAATATCGACAAGCTGCCCTCGCTGCTTGGCTTTAATGACAATCTGCCAGTTGTAGCGCCCGCCCGAGCGTTCGTAGAAGGAAGGCGTTGGCTCATTGGCTTGTACCGGTAAGCCCATATCCATGACCGCGAGGTGAAGCTTTTTAGCGAATTGTTCGGCCGAAGCCGCCGTCTTTCGCCCAACGCTCAACTTGAGTATGTAGGCAAAGGGTGGAAAGCGAAATTGGCGGCGTTCCGCCAGCTCAGACGTATACATCGCATGCCAATCTTGCCGTAAAGCCGCCTGCAATACGGGGCTTTCGGGGTTGAAGCTCTGAACGATAACTTCGCCGTCAACGTGGCCGCGTCCGACTCGGCCGATAGCTTGGTGCAAGAGCTGGTAGTTGCGTTCGGTAGAGGAGTAATCCGGCATACTTAGGCCCGAATCGGCATTAATAACACCGACTAAGCTCAGCCTCGGTAAGTCGAGTCCTTTGCCAAGCATCTGCGTGCCAACTAAAATGTCGACTGTGCCTTCGCGCACGTCGTCGTAGTTGCGCGCCAGCTGTTCCTCGGCCGTATTATCGGTGTCGAATCGTTTTATGATTGCTTCAGGAAAGAACTGCTGCAGTACGTCCACCAGGGCCTTTGTGCCGAGGCTACGATAGAGGATATCGTCGCTTTGGCAGGTTGGGCAGGAATAAGGCGGCGAGGCGCTGTAGCCGCACGTATGACAGCGCATAAGGTGGGTGTCGTTGTGATAAACAAGTGCCGTGTCGCACTGCGGGCAAACAGCTTGCCAGCCGCAAGCCTGGCAGATAACGAGCCGCGCCGTGCCGCGCCGGTTATGAAAAAGCAGCGACTGTTCGTTCCGGCCCAGGCGCTTCGTGATTGCCGCCAGTAGGTCGTCAGAAAAATACTGATGCCGGCCGAATTGTTTGCTA